>NZ_LWEJ01000054.1:0-205 GCF_001635525.1 Alcanivorax sp. HI0007 | reverse complement strand
GAAACGATCGTAAATTGCCACCCATGGAACCTTTGCCCAGTTGCCTTGACCAGGACTTCCATGAACGAGGTAGCGATCGCCAACATCAAGAACATCTCGAACTACTGAAGGCACTTCGTTCCGGATGAAATCAGCAACTGCGTGCCCCGCGAATCGCTCCTCGAGAGCTTGCGGATACTCTTCCAAAAAGAGGTTAAGTGCTGCG
>NZ_LWEJ01000053.1:0-226 GCF_001635525.1 Alcanivorax sp. HI0007 | reverse complement strand
CATAACTCTTCTTCGTTAGCCATTTCAAATACACGGTAAGAAGGAAACGGTCTTGAGAGTGCTCTAGGTTCGCCCACTTTCGCTGCTTTCAATAAAAGATACAATGCAAAGGTATTCGATGGTCGAATAAGCCTGTAGTGAAGTTTGTTTTCACTATCTTCAAGTTCAACAACGGTATCGTTTTCTCGGGGCCTCATCCGAAAGAAAGGACCTTCCTCTCGAACTA
>NZ_LWEJ01000052.1:0-286 GCF_001635525.1 Alcanivorax sp. HI0007 | reverse complement strand
CGTGCTGGTGTTGAACCATCTTTCCCACTTCCCCGAAGACGAATGGGAGCAGGCCCTGGGCCGGCTCCAGCAGCATTTCGGCTTCCCCCTCAATCTTGTGCCACGGGACCAAGTATCCCTGGACCCGGAACAGGAGCAGCGGCTCAATCGTCGCGAAGTGGTTATCGGTCTGGATGACAGTACCCGTAACAACTCCAGTATCCGCATTTATGCTCCGGTGGCGCAGACCGGCAAACTGCTGGTGATCGGCCCCCTCAGTCTGTTCGACCAGTTCCCCATGGAATTG
>NZ_LWEJ01000051.1:0-236 GCF_001635525.1 Alcanivorax sp. HI0007 | reverse complement strand
GACGCCGCCCTGGGCGTAATAGGTGCTGGCGCTGGTCAGCTCGCCTTTGGACAACAGGGCGATCCGGCAATCATCGGGCAGGCGCAGGGCGGTGGTTAATCCTGCCGCTCCGGAACCAATGATGAGTACATCGTGTCGGAAGGTGGCCATGAACAATCCTTAGAACGCCCGAACAAATGTTCAAGCAATGTGAAATGGGTATGCAAAACAGCCCCATAGTATAGCCGGGACCCTCA
>NZ_LWEJ01000050.1:0-284 GCF_001635525.1 Alcanivorax sp. HI0007 | reverse complement strand
ATGCCCCTGGAAAAGATTGCCGACCAGCTTGGCTACAGCGATCAGGCCAGTTTCAGCAAGGCCTATCGGAGCTGGACCGGTCGCACCCCGGGGGAGGTTCGTCGCACCAGCCGCCCTGACCGCAACTGATGGAAATTGACCTAATCGCTCCGGGGCAAGGCGCTAGGGTTTTTCCCTTTCAGGATCATTCCCACTAGTATCGGGGTTGCCCCCATACAAGCAATAACAAGCAGGATACACCCATGAAGAAGCTGATTACCGCCGTCACTACGGTTCTTGCTCTC
>NZ_LWEJ01000049.1:0-485 GCF_001635525.1 Alcanivorax sp. HI0007 | reverse complement strand
GTCACCAGGTGAGGGGTCACCACCATCACCAGTTCCTTGTCACTTTTCTCGATGCGCGAAGAGCGGAAGAACGCCCCCAGCAGGGGAATGTTGCCAATCCCCGGCAGGCGATCGCTGTTGTTGATGGTATTCCGACTGACCAGACCACTGATGATAAAGGTCTCACCGGGTGCCAGAGACACCGTGGTTTCCGCACGCCGCACCCGCAGGCCCGGTACCGCCACGCCGCCGGTTTCCACCCCGGCAGAAAAATCCAGTTCGGACACTTCCGGCGCAACCTTGAGAATAATCTGCCCCGCATCAATCACGGTTGGAGTGAGGCTCAAGCCAATACCGAATTCCTTGAACTCGATCTGCACCCCGGTGTTGTCACTCCGAATGGGGACCGGGAATTCACCGCCGGACAGAAAGCTGGCGCTTTGCCCGGACAGGCTGGTCAGGGAAGGTTCGGCCAGGGTATAGGCAAAGCCCCCGGCTTCCAGCGC
>NZ_LWEJ01000048.1:0-501 GCF_001635525.1 Alcanivorax sp. HI0007 | reverse complement strand
GGCGGCCAGCAGGCCGGCGAAAAGAATGTGCTTCATGAGTGTTCATCCCTGAGCAGAAAATGGAGTGTCCAGAGGGTGGCGGCGTGACAAGTCCCGGGCGTAAAAAACCTGTGAATTTTAGGTGAATGCCGTTCGTTTTATGGCAGGGTAGGCATTACTGGCGAAAACAGGACAATCATCATGGCCCGGTCATGAGCGGGTCATAACAACGGCAATGGAGCGGTGTGGGTAAATGGAGAGGGAACATTATGAGTGCGCAGGCCAGCCCGACGGCACTGTCCTCCCTGTCGCTGGTGTCTGACAGCGACCAGGCGTTCACCCTGCGTGTCACCCTGGTCCGTCTGGCCCGGCGAACCCTGGATGTGCAGTATTACATCTGGGATGACGACACCACCGGCAAGCTGCTGATCTACCGGGTGCTGGAAGCGGCGCGCCGGGGGGTGAAAGTGCGCATGCTGCTGGATCACGCCAATCAATTGGGCCGGGATGTGAAGTGGGCGG
>NZ_LWEJ01000047.1:0-501 GCF_001635525.1 Alcanivorax sp. HI0007 | reverse complement strand
CACCATTGCCATTGCTGTCCAGATAAATCGTCAGCCCCTGCAGGTCACCCGCATCGCCGCCCAGATTGGTCAGCGACAGGGAATAACCGTCAGTCACATTACCGGTATTGGTCAGGGTATGGTCGATGCTGATGGACTGCCCCGGCGACGCGGCCCGGGTCTTGTCTTGATCCAGTTCAAACGCGGGGCTTTCCGCCACCATGACCCGGGAAATATTGGAACGCACGACCACAACCCGCCCTTCCAGCGGATCGAAATAACGCATTTCCGCCTGATTCAACAACGCGGTGCCCGGCGCCGTGGCAGCATGCAGCAGCACGCTGGTCATGACCAGCATGCTGACAACAGCAATGCGAATGGCGGCAAGCAGTTTCATTGAGCGTTCTTTACCCGTTGTTTTTATGCCTCAGGGGCTTTTCCAGACCCGGCGCACCGGCCCTGGAAAAGCCCTCCCCCGAAGGGGAGGGCAATGCCTGGGGGAGCGTTAGTTCACTTCGACAC
>NZ_LWEJ01000046.1:0-408 GCF_001635525.1 Alcanivorax sp. HI0007 | reverse complement strand
CAGTTTCAGGGTCAGCGCCCGGAATTGTTCCTGGCTGAGACGATCCAGCGATTCCAGGGCTTTCTGCTGTTCCTCCAGATGGGTGGAGAAACGTTCGGTCATTACTGGCGTATACTCAGGTTGCTCGCTGAGTTGCGATACCAGCAGGTAACCGCCAACGCCCGAGAGCAGCGGCACGACCACCAACACAGCAGCCAGCAACCAGGGCCAATGACGGGGTACCGGCAGTGTTCGCGAATGGCCACGCTTGCTGTTAATGACTAAGATATTCATAGATTCGTGTAACGCACCGACTAAAAATGAAATAATTCAAATAGTTGCACTGGTTTTCTTGATTATTTTTTACAATTGCAGGCTAGTCTAAGTAAAACCCATGAGCAAGACAACTTCTCCCAAAGCCCTGCTCGC
>NZ_LWEJ01000045.1:0-58341 GCF_001635525.1 Alcanivorax sp. HI0007 | reverse complement strand
TATGGAGTCACCCTGACTGTCACCGTCCCCACCCCCGCATAGCTGACCACCCGAAGTATCTGATCCGCGGATCCGGGAAGCACCTGCCCCCCTTCCACAGACACCTGATAGCCATCGGGATAATGCCGTTCCGGGACAAAGATTTCGGTGACAGAACCGGGCGCAAAATGGCCGTTCCCGTCGGCACGCTGAGTGGAATAGGTCAGATGGAAAACCTTGTTCTTGCGATCGAACCCGTAACTCTCCGGCACCCCGGCCACACGCTGCGGGTAAGCCCTCACCAGCACATCCAGTTTTTCCTGATTCAGGTTTTCAGGCAGTGGCGGGTCTGAGGGATGGGTAATGATCCCCTCTTCCGGACGCTCGCAGCAAACATCACGATTCCACCATGCCCAGTACTGCCAGGACACACGATTTTTTGCAGCCAGCGTGATCAACCGCTCAATCGTTACCAGGTCATTGGACGCGCCAAACTCGCTGAGGATGAGGGTATCGTTCTTTTCCCTGGCCTGCCTCTCTGCATTGGTGAACACCAACTGCTCTTCGATCCCACACCCCGGATCGGTAAGCGGCAGCCCCGGCAAACCCGGCGTTTTGGCCAGGCAGTAATTGTGAAAGGACATGCCAGCCTGGACGTCTTCACCAAAGCCACCATGTGCGGTATCTGCGCCGTTGTTAAAGGTGACGAAGGGTTCATAGAAAATAATCGCGGTATCGTCTTCTTTCCGAACTGCATCCGCGGCCAGACGACTGACTGCGGTCAGCTTTTTGTCCTGATTGTTCAGCAGGCAACCCAGCGGGTTGGCACAGAGCGCCAGCGCAGTGCCTGGGAAAGGCTCGTTCCACAGGTCATAACCCAGCAATCTGTCGACATCCTTGATGCGGGCGGCCACTCGGCGCCAGGCTTCGGCGAACGCCTCATGCATAGGACGACCCGCCAGGTCCTGGTCGTTATCCAGAAAGTGATCATAGGCACGCCACAAGGCGGGCATCAGGAAGTAGTTTCCCGGGAAACCCAAGTCGGGCTGGTTGGGCAAACCGTCATCAAACACGGTCCAGTCGGGAAAGCCCTCACCACTGAATTTTTCGTTATACATGTCCTGATGGAAATCAAACAGCACCCACAAACCGGCATCGGATGCGGCCTGCGCGGTACGGTATAACGATTCCAGATAATCGGTATCGTACTGACCCGGTTCCGGTTCAAATGCCTTCCAGATGAATCCCAGCCGAATGGTGTTGAAACCCTGGCTGGCAATATAGCGCAGGTCATCCTCTCCAAAGCCGATGGCTTCTGGCGTATAGGGTGGCAGTTTACTGATCTGGTTCACCCCCTGAAGAATCACCACCCGGCAGTCTGCATCGATCACCCATCGACCGGCCTGCCCCAGTCTTCCTTCGGCAACCGTGCCCTCACAGGAGGAACGGGGAGCCAAGGGTGAAGGGGTATCCACTACCTCCGGCTCCTGGTCATCATTGTTCGGGTTGACGGGAGGGGCACTGGTCCCTCCACCGCCACCGCCACATGCCACCAGAAACGCAAACGGAACCCAGACAAGCGCCTTCAGGCCCCACCGGCAACGTCTTTTTATTTGCATAGCCTACTCCGACAAATCCGCAACATGACGTATACAAATATGACTTTGATGCCGCCTGACCGTCTTGCCAGAATCGGACAGCTTTTAGCAAATCACGACACCCTATGCGCTGCATTGATGCCACCTACTCACATTTGCTTTTCGACCACCTGACAAGCCGGGGGATCGCGGCCGAAAACGTGCTGGGCAAAATGCCCAAGGCCGGAAGCCGGATCGCGGAAGATCGCTGGAAAGAGATGCTGGAGAAAGGTGCCAGCACGGTAAGGGATTCCGCCTTCGGCCTGTCTGTGGCTAACCATTTCTCGTTACGGTATCTGGGGCCGGTTGGTTACCTGCTTCTGAGCAGCAACAACGTCATGGATGCCCTGGCCAAAGGGCAGCGCTACCATGTGCTGATTTCAGAAATGAACCCGGTAAAGGCACATATTGACGCGGATCATCTGGTGTTAAGTTGGCCTCTTGAGCATGGCTGGAGTGGCCAGTTATGGGATGAGCTGGGGCTTGGCACCACCCTCAAGTTGATTCAGGCCATCAACCAGAAACCCGTATTTCCATCCTCGGTTGAATTTGTTGGCCCCGCTCCCGCGAACCGGGCGCTTTATGAACAGTTTTTTGGCTGTGATGTGTTATTCGACCAGGCAATGCCCAAACTGGTTTTCCCTGTCAAGAATCTGTTTTCTCCCATCCCCAAAACCGACCCATATCTCCATGACATTCTGGACAATCAAGCGCAACAACAGCTCAGAAAGTTGACCCTGGAGAATGAGGAAATCGGCCTCTATCGCAAACAATTGTTGCAGATCCTCACCCGAGAGCCGCCATCACTGGAAAAGCTCGCAGCAGAAAACGGCATTTCTGCCCGTTCAATGCAAAGACGGTTACGGGCGCAGCGCATCTCTTTTCAGAGCCTGCTTGATCAAACCCGCCACACACTGGCAACCAATTACCTGCGTGAGTCCCGGCTTGGTCTGTCAGATATTGCCGGCATGGTTGGCTATACCGAACAAAGCTCATTCACTCGGGCGTTTGCCCGCTGGGAAGGCATGTCTCCGGGGAAGTATCGCCGACAGCACCACGAAGACGACCGGTAACGGACGCAGGGCATGACGATTCTGACAACAATTTTTCCTGGCACCACTAGTGGAACCGGGAACTGCGGCGTAGTATCGCCGCCGCTTCCGACATGCCAGGGAGCCGTTTGGATACCAAGGATGTCATCACTTTAGTTTGAGGAAGAAAAACCATGGCAAAAGGCCCTAAACCCCTGCGCAACTGGGCGGCGATGGATCCGCTGATGCGCAAAGGTGGCGCTCACCAGGTCGCCAGGGAACAAACCCGACCCCGCATGGACTGGCGCCAGGCGCTGGATGATTTCGAGGACTGGCAGGATAGCCTGCCGGAAACACAATGCGGGAGCGTCAAAGAAGGGCCGGACGGCCCTTCTTTTTTGCCTGGCGAACAGGCAGGAGGAGGCTGTGATCAGTCTGCACAGATCCAGGCCTTGGCGCTGGCCGTGTCATCGCGGGCAAAGACTTTGACATCGATGGAGGGCAGCAGCTTGTCCGCCAGCAACGCCAGGCGCCGCATCCAGTCCTGATCGGTGACGACAGCCTCTCGCTCGAAATGCTGCCAGTGGCGCAGGCCGAACTTCAGATCCTGGAACAGGGCATCCATGGCCACACCACCAAAGGTTTCCATTTCCGCATAGAAACGCACCTTGTCGTGTCTGCCCAGCGCCGCTTCCAGAGCGGCCGCCACGGTATCGAATTCCGGGCGGGTGATCTTCCCGGAAATCCTTGCCCCGACGACCCGATCATCGTCGAACGGAATCAATGTCAGCATGCCAGCCCCTCCCAGTTTGCTGCACGACCCTCAGTTTCCCTCAGGGTTCTCCGTGCTTTCTGCTACAGGTGCATTCAGCGCCTGCCAGCTCTGTTTAACCGCGTCCCAACCTCGGGAGAATTTTACCTTGGCAGCCTCCCAGTTGTCGGCACTGGCTTGCTGTAGCGCCTGATAACGGGACTCCAGCTCTGCACGTTGCTCTTTCAGCGTGGCCATGGCGGACTGTTTGTCCAGCCGTGCCTGTTGGGAAAGTCCCTGCCAACGGCTGTCGATCTCACTTTGCAGCAAGGTGATCTGCCGGTCCAGGTCATCCAGCGCATGGCGGGCAGCACGCATGGCATCGTTTTTCTGTTCCACCGTAAACGCCTGGATTTCTTCCAGGGTATCTTCCATCTGGGCGGTAACTTTCTCCGGATCCGGGGTCTTCACATTGGGGACCCCCTCGGTATTCGCCCAGGAAATGGACGTGGTTACCAGCATGAGTGCGGCGGCTGCGAGTAAACGATGTGTCATTGGAGCACTCCTTGTATTGCTTGTCTGTCTCTCTCTTCCGGTAGGACAAGCAGAATCCCGGGAATACTCCTGAGGAGATGAAAAAAAGGGGTAAAACGGGCCGGGCCGGGCAGCCCGGCCCCGAGTGTGCGTCAGGCGTTGAGGATATATTCCAGCATCTCTACCACCTGTTCAGGAGTGCGTGCCACGGCGTCCGCGGCCGCATCCACTTCCTTGAGCGGATGGTCATGTTCCTCATCGTGGAGAATGATCATCGGGGTCCCCAATGCCGCCGTGTAGCCCGCATCGAAGGCCGCATTCCACTGCTTGTATTTGGGCCCGAAACGCACGATCACCAAGTCGGCCTGATCGATCAGTTTACGGGTCCGAATACCATTAATGCCGGCGCCCAGCCGATCTTCCCAGAAACGCTTTTCTTCCGCGCCAAGAATATTGACCCCTACCTTGTCGCTGGCTTCATGGTCGGTCACTGGACCGGTAAATTCGATATCCAGTTCTTTCTCGGCACAACCCTGAATGATCCGTTCGCGCCAGTCGGTGTGGATCTCTCCGGAAAGGTAAACCGTCCAGAAGCTCATTGCGTTTCTCCCTTTGATACAGTGTCTGTGAAACCGGCTAGCATAGCAGGCTAGCAAAGAACCTGTTACGGGCCCGTTATTTCATCAACCTGTCCGGTTCCCGGTTGCAAAAGGCAAGCCTGCTGCCGTTAAATGCCCCCATTCCGAACTTTGTGAAAAGGCGACCCCATGCGCATCCGATTTCTGTTTCTGCTGGCGGCTGCAATGCTGGCAGGTTGTGATAACAATACTCAGGATAGCGATTCCCCTGATGCCAAGGCGGGCACCACCAGCCAGCAGTCTGACAACGTACCGGGCAATACCGGTGAGCTGATACGCATTCTTCACACCCTGAAAAAGACCGACGAGCAATGCCAGGGGGACGGCTGCCCACGGGTTGAGCTGGAATGGATCACCTTTGAGAACCAACCGACCCTGAACGATGCGATCACCACCCAGCTGGCCGGCATGCTGGTCCAGAACCAGGGCAGCAGCCCCCATGACGGCACTATCGAAGGGCTAGTGGATGCGTTTCTGGCCGATGCGTCGGACATGGCCATGGCGTCCCGACAGGGTTGGGAGCTGAACGCCACCATCAAGCGCCAGGGTCGCCGCGGTGACCTGCTGACCCTGCGTCTGGACAGTTACGAGTACACCGGTGGCGCCCACGGCCAACCCGGGGTGCAGTATTTCCACTGGGACCTGGCCCGCCAGCAAGAGCTGGGACTGGATGATCTGCTGGAACCCGGCCAACAAGAGGCGTTCTGGGAGCTGGCCCGATCCCGCCACCAGCAATGGTTGGATGAGGAAAACCTGGATCAGGCCTTCCGCGACAGCTGGCCCTTCGATCGCACGGACAACGCCTACTTCAGCAAGAACGGCCTGGTGCTGCACTACAACGTCTACCACATCGCCCCCTATGCCATGGGGCAGCCTGAACTGACCATTCCGTATGAAAAACTGGACGGGATTGTGCGGGGGAAATACCTCTGAGAAGCAGTTGAAAGTTCAAAGTTTAAAGTTGAAAAGGCGCGGGAAGGATACTCTGCCATGACCATGCCGTACCCGCGATTTGGCCCTTGCGGCGCGGCGACAACGGTTAACGGCTGGCTGCCAGCGCGGGGCGCGTTTCAACTTTAAACTTTCAACTCACCCCACCAGCCAAAAACAACAAACACACAAGCTCGGTAAACACCACACTGGCCCCCAGCGCATCCCCGGTATAGCCACCGAGCTGCCGCTTCAGGCTGGCGCCCCACAGCAATGCCACCAGCCCTACCGCCAACAAGGCAGGCAGCCACACCGAGAACAGCAACGCCACCCCCAGGATGAAAAGTGTGGCCAGTAGCAATCGCTGGCCGCTGAAGGCTTCCGCCACCGGTTTACTTTTACTGGTAGTCGGGTCGGTCACATAGGGCAGAAAGCGCATCAGCAGCAGGGGTGTCAGACGACTAATGGCAGGCGTTACCAGTAGCGCCAGCCAGACCGGCTCGGCCTCCAATAGCAACACGGCCTTCAGGCCCAGCGCCACTATCAGCGCCACGGCACCATAGGTGCCGATACGGCTATCCTTCATGATTTCCAGCCGCCGGGCCACGGTGTAGCCACCGCCCAGCGCATCCATACTGTCCGCCAGGCCGTCCTCGTGGAAAGCACCGGTAATCCACAAATGAAACACCAGCACCAGACCGATACACACCGGCGGGCTCCAGAACACCACCAGAGCGCTGAACAACGCCGCATAAAGGCCGCCCAGCAACAGTCCCACCAGGGGGAAATAAACACTGGCACGATTCATCAGACGCTGGGAATAATCGATCTTCACCAGCATGGGAATCCGGGTCAAAAAACCCAGCGCCAGCCAGAAGGCCTGCCATTCCTGTTTCACGGCAACTCCCTATTGAATGGGTTGCCGCACGGGGGCGCGGCATAATTCCAGCCACCGCTCGATACCGGGACTGCGGTATTTCTGGCGGTGCAGCACAAAGTAGAAGTCACGGCTGAAATCCCGATGGGGCACCGGCAATTCCACCAGCGAACCACGCCTGAACGCCTCACGCAGACACACCCGGGACAGGCAACTGATCCCCAGACCCGCTTCCACTGCCCGCTTGATGGCTTCGGTGTGCTCCAGCTCCAGGGCCAGATTCAGCTCCGGTACCAGACCATGCAGGCCGCGCTCAAACGTCTGCCGGGTGCCAGAGCCGGATTCCCGGACAATCCAGTGAGCCTCCCGCAAGTCCCGGTCCGTGAGTGCTTCCTTACCGGCAAGAGCATGCTCCGGGCTACAAAACACCACCAACTCATCCTCTCGCCAGGGCAACAACTCCAGGTCCGGGTGGTTCAGTTCGCCCTCAATCAGCCCCAGATCCAGCTCGAACGCCAGCACCCGCTCCACGATAGTCCGCGTGTTGGCCACCTCCAGGTGTACCCGGGCGCCGGGCTGCTCCGCCATATAATCGGCCATGATCCCCACCGCCAGATAATTGCCGATGGTCAGCGTGGCCCCCACATTCAAACGGCCCAGATCACGGTGACTGAGCAGGTCGGCCTCCAGCTCCCGGGCCTGGGCCAGCAACGCCTCTGCCCGGGGCCAGAACTGGCGGCCCAGCTCATTGAGTTTGAGTCGCTTGCCGGCCCGTTCGAAGAACTTCAGGTCGTAGAGGGCCTCCAGCTCCTTGAGGGCACCGGAAGCGGCGGACTGGCTCATGCTCAGGCTCTCTGCCGCCTTGCTGATGTTCTCGTGGTGCGCCGTGGCCAGGAAGACCTGAAGCTGACGCAGGGTAAATTTCATGGCCACTCCCTCCGGTAGAGTCAGACGTGGAACGCCCATATCGGCAATGCCGATATAATACATCGGAATTACCCATTTTACCGATAAACGGGTTTCGTTTAAATTTCCACCAACTGAGATTTTGGAATAAGCGCTGATTTAATTATGTCTAATTTGAATACTGAGACCGTCACAAGCGTACGCCACTGGAACGATACCCTGTTCAGCTTCACCACCAGTCGTGATCCGGGTTTCCGTTTCAAGAACGGCCACTTCACCATGATTGGCCTGGAACAGGACAATGGCCGCCCGTTGCTGCGCGCCTACTCCATCGCCAGTGCCAACTACGAGGAAGAACTGGAGTTCTTCAGCATCAAGGTGCCGGATGGCCCGCTCACCTCCCAGCTGCAGAACATTCAGCCGGGTGACAAGATTTATGTGAGCCGCAAGCCCACCGGCACCCTGGTGGCCGATCACCTGCTGCCGGGGAAGAATCTGTGGCTGCTGTCCACCGGCACCGGTCTGGCGCCGTTCATGAGCATCATCAAGGACCCGGAGGTCTATGACCAGTACGACCGGGTGATCCTCACCCACGGGGTCCGTCATGTGTCGGAGCTGGCTTACCAGGACACCATCCAGAGCGAGCTGCCCAACAACGAATTCTTTGGCGAATTCGTCAAGGGCAAGCTGCTCTACTACCCGACGGTGACCCGCGAACCCTTCCGTAATCAGGGTCGCCTCACCGACCTGATGACCAGCGGCAAGCTGTTCGAGGATCTGGGCCTGCCGACACCGAGCCTGGAAAACGACCGCTTCATGCTCTGCGGCAGCCCGGCCATGCTCAAGGATACCCAGGCCATTCTCGATGGCTGGGGCTTCAAGGAAACCCGCGGCGGGGAACTGGGTGAGTATGTGATCGAACGGGCGTTTGTGGAGAAATGAGTTAGACACTGACACGCTTCACGCAACACGCTACGGGCCGCCTTCGCGGCCCGTTTTTTTTGAAGCCCGATACCAACCGACAGCACGCTTCCTTGTTAGCATGAGCAGGATGTTACCAGGGAGGGACATTCATTCGATGCAACCACAATCCATCGCCATTATCGGCGCCGGTACCGCCGGCCTGGCTACTGCTGCCCTGCTTGCTGAACAAGGCCACCACATCACCCTGATCGAACGGGCCGAGGCGCTGGCACCAGTAGGAGCCGGTCTTTTGCTGCAGCCCACCGGCCTGTCAGTGCTCAAGGACATGGGACTGTACCAGGCCATGCTGGGATATGGCGCCCGCGTTGATGCCCTGATCGGTCACACCCGCGATGGTCGCCGCATCATGAACACTGCCTACCGAAGCCTGGACGACCACAGCCACGGTCTGGGCATTCATCGCGCCAGCCTCTGCCATGTGCTGGACTGTCACCTGCAGACACTGCCCCATGAGCGTTTGATGGGCTGCAGCGTCAGCGCCGTGGAGGTGGCGGAAGCGCACACCACGGTAATCGCCGACAACGCAGGGGAGCCCTGTCGGCTATCTTTTGATGCGGTGCTGATCGCCAATGGCAGCCACAGCCGCCTGCGGCCAACGGATTGGACCCGCTATGACAGGCTTTACCCTTGGGGCGCCATGTGGGCTATTCAGCCCATGGTGGAATCATTTGCGGCGCCGCTGCTGCAACAGCGCTATCACCGGGCGAGCCAGATGGTCGGCATCCTGCCCACCGGTTGCTGCCCGGATCAGCCGAACCAACCCCTGGCCAGTTTCTTCTGGAGCCTGCCGGTGGCGAAGATGCGTCACTGGCAACACCGGGATTTTGATTTTTCCGGTTGGCGTGACCAGGCGCTCCAGCTGTGGCCACAGCTGGAGACTCTACTGGCCCCACTGACCCATCAAGACCAGCTGCTGCCCGCCACTTACCGGGATGTGATCATGCATCGTTGGGGGGAAAACCGGCTGGGCATCATTGGCGATGCCGCCCATGCCATGAGCCCGCAACTGGGTCAGGGGGCAAACATGGCCCTGCTCGATGCCCGGGCCATTGGCCAGGCGGTCGCGGAATCAGACGCCTGGCCCCAGGTCTGGCGTCACTATCACCGTCAACGGGAACCACAGATTCGCTTCTATCAGCGTATGAGCCGCTGGCTGACCCCCGCCTTCCAGTCGCACAGTCGCACGGTATCCCGCGGACGGGATCTGTTCTTTCCAGTCATGGAAAGGGTGCCATGGCTACGCATACAGATGCTGAAGACGGTCGCTGGACTGAAACAGTCCCTGCTCGACTGACCGGCATGTCGTAACCGGCCATCCGCCATTTTCCACCTTTGAGTGCCGAGAATGTAAAAGAGCGCGCCAATCGCTACATAAAACCAATGAAAAAGTACTAGAAATAAACCTTCGCACTTAGACAAAATAATTACATAGTGATCGAAGGGGGCAACATGAACACTGCAAGCCGAGCGGGGATTACCGTACTACTGGCACTTTCAGCCTCAGCCGCCATGGCCAGCAATACGATTTCATTCCAGGGAGCGGTTGTTTATGCGTCTTGTCAGCCAGGGACGCAGAGCCAGGTGGTGTATACGGACGTCATTGTGGACAGCTGCGGCAATCAGGCATTGTCTGCTGACCAGCACATAGGCAGGACTTATCTCGAGCCGGTCTCCGGAAACCGTCACGCCCAACCGGAGGTTATCAGCCGGTCAGAGTCTCTCCACGAACGTATTGCCGCTTCGGAGACGGGGCCCGTCAGCATGCGCTATGTCATTGAGTACCATTAATGGTACTCAATGGTGAACGTGGCCCTGCCATTACCGGTGCCTGCGCCGACCGTGCCTGACTGCGTCTGGATATAGTAGGCACGCATGGGCAGAACAAACTCCGCGGAGTCGTTGATCGGCGTGCGCCCAAGGGCAACCCCTTCACCCAGAGTCACGACCTGTTCGGTGCCACCCAGGGTCTGGTTGAGCTGAATGCCAATACCGCTGGCGGATGCCGGGCCAGCATCAATGGCCAGCACGCCCGGCAGGTTCGAGACGTCCCGGGTTCCATCAAACCTTACCTTGATGAGCCCCTGATCCATGCCGGCCACATTGCCGCCCTGGCATCGCATGCGAATCTCGAAATCTCTTGGATTCACCCTGGACCCGACCCCGCTGAAATCACGGTTGGACACCGAGCCAAAGTTGACGGCGATATTCTTGGATCCCGCATCAACCTGACAGGATGACGTCACAATGGTGACCCCCTGCCCGGTTAACGTGGAAGTCAGAACCGGCCTGTTGATGCCGGAGCCATCCAGATAATAGGTGGTAAACAATCCGGGTGGCCCAATGGGGCCGGCACCGGTGACCGCCGCCGTCTTCACCAGATCCACTTTGAAATACCCGCCAATCAGGTTCAACTGCCGATTGCCGCTGAAATTGATCTGATGGGGATAGTAGGTGGAGATATTGCCCGCTTCCCGATAAACCCGAATTCCTACGCCCGGCACATCCGTCTGATAGACATTGGAAAACCCGGGGACTGCAGCGGGATTACGGACAAACTCGCCCCTGGAAAAGCCACCATAATTACAGTAGCCGGCATTATTTTTGCCAGTGATTGGCCGTTGCAGGGTCTGGATCACCGCGCCGACGGGCAAATCCGGCTGAATCAACACACGCCCCCAATCCATCTGTACGTCCTGAGGGGTGAATCCGGACGACACATAACAGGCGGCATGGCCCGCCATACTCAACAAGGACAGCAGGGCGACCGCTATCAGGTACCCTGCCAGTCTGGCAAACCGATCAGTGACAAATCGCATTGGTTTTTTCAAAACCGAACTCCTGTTCCGGGGACACATCACCAAGCTGGTAAGTCAGCCGGCATTGCTCCCCACCCCACTTCACCGTCAACATCCCTTGTCGCTGCTCGCTGCGTACAAAAATGACGCTGCTCTGGCCGACCACACCGACTTCATTGCCAGACGTGTCAAAGACCCGGGCAGCGAACGGCAAACTGATGCCATCACGTCGGTGCGCTTTTATCAGAATCGGTAGCCCTTTTTCTGTTTCAAAGGTCACCCGGGTAATGGAACCGGCATAGGGCGCCAGCTCACGACTGGTCCCTTTCAACTCCACATTTCTGTCAATGCCATTGGGATCCAGGGTAATTCGATTCATCCGGTACGGGGTCACGTACGGCAAGACCGCATAGCCAAAGTCATCCACTTCCACACCCGAGGCACTCACCACGCCAGCCCCTTTTGCATCTTTGGCTTCAATCAGCACCATGGTGTCGCCATGTTGCGGGGTCATGGTGATGCCATCCTTGTGCGCCACAAAGGCACCCCGCGCACCGGCAGAGGCTTGCTGGTAATCATCGCTATAGCTGTAAGAACCATTAATGGATGCAAATCGGCTACGGTATTCCCCGTTCACACCAACGGTGGATCCATTTTGTTCGTTGTCCGTTACCCGCATGCCATAGTTGTACTGGTTACGGTCACCACCATAGCCGTTGATGCCGGCACGGCTGGACACGTAGCCGTCATCATCCAGAGATACACCGCCATCAATGTACTTCCCGGTGTAGCCTCCGCCTATCGGCATGGTGAAAGAGAGATCAAACTGGTTATCCGATTCACCGTCCTGGGTGGTCGTCCGAATCGCAGAAATCCCATAGCTGATTGAGCGGAAGCGGTTGTTATACCCCATCTGATATTGCTTGGTTTCCCCGTCAGTATCCCAGAAGTCACGCACGGACCCGGTAAAGTACAAGGATCCATAACGACGCCCGAGCGCCTGGTTCAATGTCAGTTGAAACTGACTCTTTTGGCTTCTCAGCGCATCCAGACTCAACTGTTGCTCGTCAAACTCTCTGGCAAACATGGCATCCGAAAGACCATAGAAGCCTTTCGTGGAGTAGCGGTAGGCGGCCAGCGTAAAGTTGGTATTGGTCTGGTTCAGCATTTTGGAATAATTGATGCGAACACTGTTACCCAACTTGTCCTCATTATTCCTGAATTCCGTCTGCGACCGGGTCACATCAAACGAGAAAGCCCCCAGCTTGGTCGACAAACCGGCGCCCACCAGAACAGATCGGTATCCCTGGCTGACGGTACTGCCCAGATAGCCGGTAATATCGTGATACAGACCGCGCTGGTAGGTCGCTTGCATGAACAGAGGCTCATCCTCAAGTTCGTCATTGCGCAGCTGCGCCACCGTAACGCTATGTCGACTGATACCTTCTCGAAGCAGTTGTGCAATGGAGGAATAGGGAACACTGAAACTCCGCTGCTGACCGTCCGCTTCCGTGACAAGCACCTCCAGATCGCCACCAAACCCTGTTGGGTAAAGGTCATCAATGACAAAGTTACCGGGCGATACCGTGGTGCTGTAAAGAAGATTGCCGTTCTGACGAACTTCAACCCGGGCATTGGTTGCCGCCACACCGCGAATGACTGGCGCGTATCCCCGCATGGAGTCGGGCAGCATACGGTCTTCGCTGGCCAGATTAATGCCTCGATAGGCCACGGAATCGAACAGCTCTCCACTGGTAAAGCTGTCACCAATGGTCAGATTGCTACGAATCTCCGAGAAAGCACGGCGCGCAAACGTTGAGGTTTTTTGCCAGTCGTATCCGTCACCGGAACGCCTGGATACGCTTGAGTTATGTCTCAGCTGCCAGCCGGCCACATTGACACCGGAGTTGAGACCAAGATAGAGGTTGTCACTGCTTGAAATGCCGGAACCGGACTCGTCGGCACGGATGGTAGTGGCATTCAGGTCATAGCCAATAAAGCCGGCATCAATGCCGCGATCCCACAGCTCCGGATTGACATAGCCCCTGGCTTCGCGGCGCATGTTCTCCTGAGGAATGGTGAGATCCATACGCAGAGAGGAAATCTCAAGGCGGGATTGTGCTTGTCCTATCCACTCCGAGAGCGGCTTGCACGTTTCGATATCCGACTCTGCCGCGTCCATGGATTCAACATCGATGCCGTAGAACGCAAGCTGCTCAACGGTGAAGCAGGTTTCTGCACTTTTTCTCCCGGGTACTGACGAGAAAACGATGTCCTGCTTGCCAAACCACTGTCCATTCACATACATGTCCAGACGGTATTGACCGGGCGATACGGGATTGCCATGGCTATAAAGAGAGGTATCCATGTCCCTGGCTGAACCCATCAGGAACGATGAGTTAAAAGACGCCGTTTTTTCCTGTGCATAGGCATTCCCACAGCAAAATCCGCCCGTCAGTATGGCTATACCGATAGCGAAACTTTTCTTGAATGATAGCGCCGACAGCATTGGCATCCTTACCAGACCTCTAGGCCGTTAATTCTTTTATTGGCGGGTAATATCGATACTGGCTTCCACTGCGCCGCCAAAATCATTTATCGATGTAAAGACCGCCTTTGTCCCTTCCTTTACATCGTTTTTGAAACCAATTTCGAAATTGTGGGATGAGAAAGGCGAGAACATCATCCCTTTTTCAACTTGATTTTTTTCGCCGCTTTCATGGGCAAGCTCTAACTTGACAACACTGATGTGGTACGGCGTTGGATTGGAACAGCGCATCACTCTTTGCTCTGATTCGAACTCACATTCAAGAGAGTGACTGGACAAGTTAGCTCGACCCGACAAACCATCAGGACGATAGAAAATTTTCAGCCTGGAACGAAATGCCAATTGCATCAGGTTCTTGTCTTCCGCACTTTCCGGTGCCGGAGGAACCTCAAGCACATTCAACCAGAACAGGGATTCCCGGTCAGAGGGCAAGTTCCTGCCGGTAAATGTCAATCGCAATGCCTGTCCAGATCCCGCTTCAACACGGGAAATAGGCGGCGTAATGATGAACGGTGCCGACGTGGTATCCGGTGTTGCATCCTTATCGCCTTCGTCTACCCATGACTGGACCAGCGACGGTGAATCACCTGTGTTGTGAAGCTGCACAGTCACCTCGCGGGCTTTTTGTGGGTAAACCACACGGGTGCCATCAATAATCACACTGGCACTGGCCCACTCTGCCAGCAGCAAAAGGCTGCTCAGCAGGAACGGTTTCATTTTTAATAACATTGAATTACCCGGCCAAAATAGTTGGCAGCCCCCAGGAAACGGGAGCTGCCATCACGTCATCATTGGTAGATGATGGTGTACTGGATGGAGCTATTGACCGTACCGGCAGTAGCTGCACCGGTAGCGTAGTACTCGGCGTAGTAGTTCAGGTCAGCGGCACCCCCTGCGGTCACGTCAACCCACTGGGAGTTGTCCTGCGCACCACCGGCACCGGCGGCTTGAACAGGAATGAACAGGCTGTTTTCGCCCAGCAACTGGATCTGAACGTTAGTGGCGGCATCGGCAGCGTTAGCCTGGTTAACCAGACGGCCCGTGTCGAAATCAACGGTGGGGCCCGGCTCGAAGTAGGTCGCGACCTTGCCATCGCTGCTGCAGTTGGACAGGTTGATGGAGAAAGGCGTACGGCCTGCGGTTTGCGCGGCCGCATTCAGCGTGGTGGCAGACACGGTCGGCAGAGTGACGGTGAAGTCTTTGCCGGCAGGGGTGGTGATTTCACAGGTCTGGTCGGTTACCAGGCCGTTGAATGTAATGGTTCCGTCGACCGCCAGGGCCGGAGCAGACAATGCCGCGATGGCAGACGCCAGAATAAGCTTGTTCATGCGCATGAAAAGTTCCCTCTTTGGAGGGTCATTACCGAATTCGCCATTTGTTCAGTGAAACAGGTCACATAACAGACAGCGGGAGGAAACTTAGCACGCGGCAAGATATTTTAAATGTAAAATCGGATACGAAAGATTACTTTTTTACACATTCTAATAACGAATAATCACCTTGGGGCCAAGATATTCACGCCTAGTGCGTAGTTTTTTTCATAGCGACTACGCCGTTTTCACTAAAATACCCTTTTTTATGAATTCCGTTCATTTTTCAAGGGCGTCTGACGCAGACACGCAACCCCATCTCGCTCATGTAATCATGGCCCGCCAGGAAAGGAAAAAGAGAGGGATATCGGCAAAATGAAGGGCAGGAATGGAAAGGCGGGGCAGTGGCCCGGGAAGGGGCCAAACATCCCTATGCCATTTTACTGACGACAATCACAGGCTTGCCGGTGGTGGTTTTTGCCCGCCAAACTATTTTTTTGGCGGCTGCAAAGTGACCGGTTGCGCCAGGGCATCGGTCGTCTCTGGAGGCTTGGCATCCAGATCCTTTGTCGCCCCGCAGGCGACGCATTCCATCCATTGCTTGTCGCCGTCGAGGACACGCTGGATCTTGTCCATCTGCCCACACTCCGGGCAGGTGGCGCCGGCGATAAATTGGCGTTTCATAGAAAACCCTTTGAGTCTCGAGTTGCGAGTAACGAGTTTCGAAAACCCGGCGACGCGGGGTTTTCCTTTCGAAACTCGCTACTGGTCACTCGCTACTTAACAGCACCGGCACAAAAGACTCTCTTGAGAGATTCTGTGCTCTCTGTGGTAAAAATCAGCCGTTGATACCGCAATGGCGCAGCAGCGGCTCCACGCTGGGCTCGCGGCCGCGGAAGGCCTTGAACAGCTCCATGGGTTCGCGGCTGCCCCCCTTGGCGAGAATTTCGCTGCGGAAGGCCCGGCCTGTGTCTTCGTTGAACTCGCCCTCTTCCTCGAAGCGGGAATAGGCATCCGCAGAAAGCACTTCGGCCCATTTATAGCTGTAGTACCCCGCCGCATAGCCGCCGGCAAAAATATGTCCGAAGCTGTTGGGGAAACGGTTGAAGGCGGGCGGTTGTATCACGGCCACCTGCTCACGCACCTCCTTCAGGACCTGATAAATATCCATTCCTTGCTGATATTCCGCGTGAATGCGCATGTCGAACAGGGAGAACTCAAGCTGCCGCACCATCTGCATGGCACCCTGGAAGTTTTTGGCGGCCAGCATTTTTTCCAGCTTTTCTTTGGGTAACGGCTCACCGGTTTCGTAATGCCCGGAAATCAGGGCAATACCTTCCTCGGTCCAGCACCAGTTTTCCAGGAACTGGCTGGGCAGCTCCACGGCATCCCAGGCCACCCCGTTGATGCCGGAGATCCCGGACACATCCTGCTCGGTAAGCATGTGATGGAGACCGTGACCGAACTCGTGGAACAGGGTCACCACTTCATCGTGGGTGAGCAGCCCGGGTTTGCCGCCAGCGGGCGGGGCGAAGTTACAGGTCAGGTAGGCCACCGGGGTTTGCAGGCTGCCGTCGGCACGGCGGCGGCGAATACGGGCATCGTCCATCCAGGCACCACCACGCTTGCCGGTACGCGCATACATGTCCAGATAGAACGCAGCTCGGACACTGCCATCGTCATCTACCAGCTCATAGAAGCGCACGTCCTCGTGCCAGGTGTCCACGTCATCACGTTGACGGAACTGGATACCGAACAGTTTCCCGACCACCGCAAACATGCCATTGATCACGGTGTCCGCCGGGAACCAGGGACGGAGCTCTTCTTCGGAAATGCTGTAACGCGCTTCGCGCAGGCGCTCGCTCCAGAAACCGATGTCCCAGGGTTCCAGCTGGTCGGCACCCTGCTCTGCCGCAAAAGCCCTTAGTTCCGCCAGCTCCCGCTCCGCCTGGGGCTTGGCCCGCCTGGCCAGATCTTCAAGAAACCGGATCACCTCGTTCACATCCCGAGCCATCTTGGTGGCCAGGGATTCTTCGCCAAAGTTGGCAAAGCCCAGCAATTGAGCCTGCTCGTGGCGCAGCTTGAGAATCTCATCCATGATGGCCGCGTTATCGAACTGCCCGGCGTGGGGACCCTGATCGGACGCCTTGGTGGTCCAGGCCACATACATTTCCTTGCGCAGTTCCGCATTCTTGCAGTGGCTCATCACGGCGATGAACACCGGCGCATCCAGCGTCAGCAACCAGCCTTCCTTGTCCGCCGCCTTGGCCCTGTCGGCGGCCCCGGCCTTGGCGCTGTCCGGCAAGCCCTCAAGTTCCGCTTCATCCGTCACGAGCTTGGTCCACGCCTGGGTGGCATCCAGCGTGTTATCGGAAAATTGGCTGGTCAGTTCGGAGAGTCGTTTGGAGTTGGCCATGTACTGCGCTTTCTTGTCGTCCGGCAGATCCACCCCGGAAAGGCGGAAATCGCGCAGGGTATTATCAATGTCTTTCTGCTGGGCTTCGCTGAGCGAGCTCCATTCATCACTGTCTCGCAGGGTCTGGTAGGCGGCACACAGCTGCGCGTTCTGGCCCACCTCGGTGCCATACTCGCTGAGCAGCGGCAGGCAGCTGTTGTAGGCATTACGCAGGGCTTCATTCTGGGCCACCGCATTGAGATGCCCGGCGGGACCGAAGGCCTTACCCAGGCGGTCGTCTTCCTCATCCAGGGCCTGCACCAGATGGGCATAATCGAAGTTACCCTCCGCCAGCACCTGCTGGATGCGCGCGCGGCCATCCGCCACCAGTTGCTCCACAGCGGGCAGCACATGCTCCGGCTGGATTTTTGAAAACGGCGGCAGTTCCGGGTAGTCAATCAGCGGGTTGTTGCTCATCGGTGTCTTGTCCTGCGTCGGTTGGCGCCGCTGGCAGAGGCTGGCGAGTGCTCTCATCCGGCTGCAGCAGCGTCTGGAAAATCAGCCACTTGCTCAGCAGGAAAACGCCAAGCAAGATCAGTATGGCAATCAGTATACGGGTGGGCGGCTGTTTCATGGGCCTCCCTGACGACCACATTCGGCTATCGAGTTTAACAGTGATGGGGATTCGCCGCTTTGAAGACAAGGCCCCGCAATTGGGGAAACGGGCATTTGTGGACCCGGATGCCACCGTGATCGGTGATGTGGTGCTGGGTGATGATTGCTCCGTGTGGCCGCGGGCCGTGATTCGCGGCGATATGCACGCCATCCGCATTGGCGCCCGGGTCAGCATTCAGGACAACGCGGTGCTGCATATTACCCACGACTCCCGCTTCAATCCGGGCGGTTTCGCCCTGAAAATTGGTGACGATGTGACTCTCGCTCACCAGGCCATGCTGCATGGCTGCACTCTGGGTAATCGGGTGATGGTGGGCATGCAGGCGATCATCATGGACGGTGCGGTGGTGGAAGACGACGTGATCGTCGCCGCCGGGTCGCTGGTGGGTCCGGGCAAGCGGCTGGAAAGCGGTTACCTCTACCGCGGCCAACCGGCCCGCCAGGTACGTGCGCTTAGCCAGGAGGAAAAAGAATTTCTGCCCTACGTGGCCGGGAATTATGTGCGGTTGAAGGATCGGTATCTGGCGGCGTCAAGCGACAGCACCGTGCTGTAGGAGCGTCGCTCGCGGCGCGATTCCGGTGCTTATTCAGGCTTCGTATTTCTTTATTAGCAAACCTGTCGAGCTCTAATAGCCCTGATCGCCCTGCGTTCGATGTCCTTGCTTCGCAAGGTTCGCACCTCAAGAGGTGCTCCTACAGCGGCTTCGTAGAAATGACGAAGTCTTGGGAACTTCCCAACCTTTGCCTATCCAACGAGTGTAGCTTGTAGCTAAATCTTCCACATAAACGACATATTCCCAAAACTCAGAATATCGTCGCTTTGACGAATCGGTGATGACGATCCCTGCAAGGTCAGGGTGAAGGAAAAATTGTCCAGACTGATGCCGCCACCGATCACCAGCCCGACAATGCCGTCCCGGGACTCCACGTCATAGGGGCCGCTGTTTTCTTCCAGGTAGGAGTAACCGATGTACTCCCCAAAGCTGGCAAAAAAGATTTCCCAGCCAAACCCTTCCCCATCGAACAAGCCCACCAGGGAACCCGCAGTGCCTATTCCCGCGTAATCGGGGATAAAGTTGCGCGGCAGATTCTGGCCAATCCGCCAGAATCCACCGGCCCTGGCCGTGCCGTTAAAATTATTGGCATCCACCCCCCAGGCATAGCCCAACTCACTGTCCAGCCAACCTTGTGTATACCTGAAAAGCCGATGAGCATGAAGAAAATAGGCGCCACCAATCGCATCATGACCGAGCTGATTGTCCCAGCCCAGGGGCTCCTCGGAACCGGTTATCTTGTGCACCACCTTCTGTGATTGCTCAGCGCCGGAATCCGGACCCACAATGCCGACCCGCACGCCATAGCCGAACAGGCTGTTGCCATTCCAACTGAACAAGCCCAGCTCCAGATTGCTGTAACCCACATAGGGCAGATCATTGAAGTCGGGCATTTCTCGACTGATATCCGATGGCGTGATCATGATCTGCTCCAGGCTCAGGGTCAGCGCATGTTTTTCATCAATCACACTGATGCCGGGCAGCGGGTCCAGCAGCGACGCCAGGCCGCAAGTGAAACTCCCGTTGCGATCGCAATATTCATGCGCATCGCCAACCCAGCTGATGCGCACCCCATTGGTGTACTGCCCGTCGGAGCCCACAAACAGATCGTTATCCCAGGAAAAACCGAAGGTGGACGCCTTGGCAACCAGAGGTAACAGACAAGAAACGATCAACAGAAGGCGCAGGGACATAGTCATACCTCTCACGGGAAACGGCATTGCCCCGCATAAAAAATCAGAAACGCCACCGTCGCTGCATGACCAGAAATGCAAAGGATGCAGACCAGGTGATCAATATCAGTCCGTTCAACGCCTCGACCCCGGCAATCAAACGCAACGTGCCCAGCGGATACAGGTCGCCAAGACCCAGGGAGGTATAGCAAGCGGTGGAAAAATACAGATGATCCAGAAAGCTGCCATCAACCGCACCGGCCAGGTTCATGGCGGTATCGCCCTGGTCCAGAATCAGATAGACCCAGGCATAAAGCGTTACCTCAACCATGTGGGCAACGAACATAACCATTACCACCAACAGGATTTCGCCACGGAAATCCGGCCAGCGTTTGAGCAGTGCGGACAATCCCGCCAGGGTCCAGTAGTGTAATGTTACGGTGGTCAGCACCATGGCCAGGCTGACCATGGACGCGAACACCACCTCACTCATCACCGCACTGTCCGCCATCATGCTAGCGCAGCCCGGCAATCACCGGCGCACTGTCCGGACGCCAGCCTCGCCAGATTTCGAAGGCCTCGGCAGCCTGCTCCACCAACATGCCCAGGCCATCGGCGGTGGCGGCGGCGCCCTGTTGTTGTGCCCAGACCATAAAGGGTGTCGGCTCGCTGCCGTACACCATGTCATAGGCCACGGCATCATCCGCCAGCAATCCCTCGGGAAGCGCCGGCATGTCACCATGGAGGCCGGCAGAAATGGCATTGATGACCAGATCGAACTGACCGGTGAGGGTATCCAGTCCGCTACCCAGCACCGGGGGATTCTTTCCATCCATAAAACCGCGGGCCAGGATCGCCGCCTTCTCTTCCGTGCGGTTGGCAATGCGCACCAGCGTCGGCGCTTCCGCCAGCAGGGGACCCATCACGCCGCGCACCGCACCCCCCGCACCCAGCACCAGCACCCGCTTTCCATGGATGCCCCAGCCCAGATTGTCGCGGATATCCTTGACCATGCCGGCCCCATCGGTGTTATCGCCATGGAGCTGCTCGCCATCCCACCACAGGGTATTCACTGCCCCCGCCAGGCCGGCGCGCTCGGTGACCGCGTCACAGAGATCGAAGGCCTGCTCCTTGAAAGGCACGGTCACATTGGCGCCAAGCCCCCCCTCGTTACGAAAGGCTTTCACCGCCCCGGCAAAGTCTTGCAGCGGCGCTTCGCGTTTTTCATAGCGCAGATCCTCATCACGCTGGGCGGCAAACGCATGATGAATATCCGGCGACCGGGAATGGGCCACCGGATTGCCGAACACACAATACAAGGCCGTCATAACCACTCCCGATGGATCAGAAATTTCCGGTAAAGCTCGCTCTCCGCACTGTCCGGCTGCGGGTGCCAGTCATAGTCCCAACGTACCAGTGGAGGCAGCGACATGAGGATGGATTCGGTGCGCCCACCGGACTGCAGACCGAAGAGGGTGCCGCGATCATAGACCAGATTGAATTCCACATAGCGACCGCGGCGATAGAGCTGGAACTGACGCTCCCGATCACCGTATTCATGGTCTTTTCGCCGCGCCACGATAGGGCGATAGGCCGGAATGTAGGCGTCACCGACGCTGCGCATCAGCGCAAAGCTGGTCTCGAAATCAAAACGATTCAGGTCGTCGAAAAACAGTCCTCCCACCCCGCGGGGCTCGTCGCGATGCTTGATATAGAAATAATCATCACACCAGCGCTTGAACTCCGCATAGAGGCCTTCACCGAAAGGATCACAGGCCGTTTTGGCAGTCTGGTGCCAATGCACCACATCCTCTTCGAAGCCATAAAAAGGGGTAAGATCAAAGCCACCACCGAACCACCACACCGGCGCTTCGCCGTCTTTCTCGGCAACAAAGAAACGGACATTGGCATGGCTGGTGGGTACATAGGGGTTCTTCGGATGGATGACCAGCGACACCCCCATGGCCTGAAAACTGCGGCCCGCCAGCTCCGGCCGTGCGGCGGTGGCGGAAGGCGGCAACTGGCTGCCGAACACATGGGAGAAGTTCACGCCGCCTTTTTCGATCACGGCACCGTTTTCCAGCACCCGACTGCGGCCACCGCCTCCCTGCTCCCGATCCCAGCTCTCTTCACGGAAAGTGGCGCTGCCATCTTCCTCGGCCAGTTCCTCGCAAATGCGATCCTGAAGGCCCAGCAGGTAGTCTTTCACCGCCTGCAGTGATACCTCTGACATGCCGTCTCCCGGTTTGAATACGTGGCTTAAGCCCGCAAGATGCGGCCACTTTCCAGATCAATGATGGTAGAGGGTTTGGCGGCGCGGTCACAGGCACCACTGACAATAAAATCCAGGCGTTCGCCAAGCTGACGGGCCACCTGGAACTGATTGCGGGCCGCCGGGCGGCCACTGATATTGGCACTGGTGGAGATGATCGGATGGCCAACCGCCCGACACAGGTCACGGGCCAGGGGATGATCCGGTACCCGCACCGCCACCTTGCTGAAGGCACCGCGTACCCAGGCGGGGACGTTCTCCCCGGCCTCGACCAGATAGGTGCGCGGCGCCGGCCATTGCCCGGCCAGCTGCTCATGCTCACTGTCTGTCAGCCGCAGGTAAGGGGCCAGCTGGGACAGATCCGCACCGATCAGAATCAGGCCTTTGCTTACCGGACGCTCCTTGATCGCCAGCAGATGCATGACCGCAGATTCATTAAAGGGATCACAGCCGAGACCGTAAACCGACTCGGTGGGATAAGCCACCACCCCCCCGGCCTGAATAATCTGTGCCGCGCTATGCAGATGCTGATACATGACGAGCTCGCCCTGAGAGAAAGACGGGAAAATACCTTGCATCACAGGCCGGCTCAAGTCGCAGCCGCAATGGCATCCGGGTTTACAGGGGAACCCGCGTCACACGGACCGCGGCGAGGGCGTTTTTTCCCTCCTCCACTTCCGTGGTTTCACACTCCACCTCTTCGCCGGGGAGGAACTCCCATTCCTCGTCCTGCGGCATGGTGCCGATAATCCGGTAGCGCCTGCCGTCAACATGGACTGCCTCCACCGCACGCCACTCGCCCTGTCCTCGCAACAGGGGCACATAGATCTCGAACATGGCACACCTCGAACACAGACTCTGAACTTCCACCCTCCGCCCCACGCCGGAAAAGGTCAAATCCGAGAATCCACTGCCATGCCCGGACTAGGCCGCGCCACTGCGCTTCAGGTAGCCCCCGGCCACCCGCTCCACCCAGCCCTCGAGTTCTAGGTCGGCAAGCTGCCCGGCCAGCTCGGTTATCGGCAATCCCGTGCGGGCTTGCAGGGAATCCAGAGAGTTGAGGCCGCCGGTCAGATGCTGAAGCAACCCGGGCTGATCCGGCGCCCGGATTTCAGCGGCTTCGACGCTGCGCCGAAAGTCACCGAAGGCGTGGAAAATGTCCTCTCTGCTCTCCAGCCAGCTGGCCCCGTCACGCAACAGCTGGTGACAGCCCTTGCTCAGGGGATTATGGATACTGCCAGGAATGGCAAACACTTCGCGCCCCTGTGCCAGCGCCGTTCGCGCAGTGATCAGTGAACCACTCTTGATGGCCGCCTCCACCACGATGGTGCCCAGGCTGAGCCCGCTGATTACCCGGTTACGCTGGGGAAACTGGCCGGGCAGGGGCGGTGCGCCAGGGGCAAACTCCGTGACCAGCGCCCCACCGGTCTCCACGATCTGCCCGGCAAGGAGCGCATTTCGGGGTGGGTAGATTCGATCCGGCCCGCTGCCCAGCACCGCCACCGTGCGGCCCGTACTGAGCGCACCGCGGTGAGCCGCAGCATCCACACCCAGGGCCAGCCCGCTGACAATCACAAAGCCACCGGCGGCCAGATCCCGGGCAAAGCGGCGACTGTTATCCAGCCCATCCGCAGAGGCATTACGCGCACCGACCATGGCAAGGCCGGGCGCATTGAGCGCCTCCACACAGCCACGTACCGCCAGCACCCCGGGGGGATCGGCAATCCGGGCAAGCAGTGACGGATAGTCCACATCACCGAGGGCCAGCCAGCGCCATCCCTGCTCACGCAGTTGCTCGTAGTGCACGGCCAGGGAGCCGGTATTGTCCAGCAGCTTGCGACGCGCTTTCAGGCCAGCGGGCAACAGGGGCAGAAAATCGGCCAGCGCGGTGCTATCGATGGATTGCTGTTTGAGTGCACGGCCCAGGGCCGCGGACGACGGGGAAAACAACGCCTGCAACAGCAGGCGTTTGTATTGTCCGTCCATCGCTCACCTCCTTGTGTGCGTTTGACGGGTTGTCGGGGGGCCAGGACCCCGGCGGTGAGCGCTACCGCAAATGGATTGTCAGTAGCTACCTGCCGGACTCTCGGCGATATCGTTCAGGTAGATGGGGCGAGAAGACTCCATGATCAAGCCATAACTGACCTTGTCAAAGACCCGGAAAATCACCATGGAGCCGATCCTTTCTCGGGGCAGCCGCACCATATCGCCACGCTGGCGATCACGGACGGCTTCACCCTGACCGAACACATCCAGCACATTGCCTTCTTTCAGACCATCGCGCAGCCCCTTGTTGACCACCACCACGTCGTTACGCGCCACGCTGCTGATACGGTCAAAGAAGCGAATCACCTTGCCTTCGATCTTGGTGTCCGGGGCCGACGGATAGAGCACGGAACGCACCCGGCGATCCTCGGTGGAGAAAAGGCGATCATCGATGCGCAGATCTTCACTGGAGCGGGTAACCCGCAACGTCAGCATATCTTCATCATGGTCGGCCACACGGCCCAGACCGATCTGACGGGCTTCATAACCCAGCACTTCATTGGTGTCCGGATCGACATATTGCTCACCCACCCGGTAAAAGCCGTAGCCGCGCTGCAGATCCGCCCATTCATCTTTCACATCCCGGGCATAAACGGTATCCCCCTCACCGAAAATCACCCGACGGTCCCGGCCCCCGACAATATACGGCGCCTCGGCAATCTCCTCACGGCTGACCACCAGGCCTTCCTTCAGGTAGGCGGCGATGGCACCGGCGGGGATCGCAGGAATCGCTTCATCATTGGCGATTTCACGCACTTTCGGCGTGAGTTTGACGGTACCATTGGGCAGGGTCTTTTCTTCCACGCCCCGTTTCACGGAAAGACGTGGCTCGCCATTCACATAGGTCAGGCGAATTTCATCGCCAGGATAGATCAGGTGGGGATTGCGGATTTCTTCATTGATCTGCCAGATCTCTGGCCATTGCCAGGGTTCTTCCAGAAAACGGGCGCTAATATCCCACAGGGTATCGCCGTTCTTGACGAAATATTTGCCGGGATGCCCGTCTTTGAGCATGACCTGGGCAGCCGCCAGGCCGGATAAAGACACTAACAGCCCGAAGGCCAGGGCGCGCTGGACCGATTTCATCATCATCGGATTCCTTTTATCATTATTGGACTCATCCCCAAGAGCTGCCGTGGGCCGGTTTTTACGGACACGGTTTCTTTTGGATATTAGCAATGCGATCATATATTTAGCAACCGAAATTCGAGTGCTATCGCAACTTCCGAGAAGGTACATGGCCAAACTGGAAATACTGGAATTCCCTGACCCCCGACTACGCACGGTAGCAAAGCCGGTAGAAAAGGTAGATGACGAGCTTCGCAAACTCATCGACGACATGTTCGAAACCATGTACGCCTGCCCGGGCATCGGTCTGGCGGCCACTCAGGTGAACGTACATCAACGGCTGATCGTGATGGACCTGTCCGAAGATCAGTCCCAGCCGCGGGTTTTCATCAACCCGGAGATCACGCCGCTCACCGATGAGCTGGCCCCTTATGAAGAGGGCTGCCTGTCGGTCCCCGGCTTTTACGAGAAGGTACAGCGCCCGGCCCGGGTACGCATCAAGGCCCTGGACCGGGACGGCAACGCCTTCGAGGAAGAGGCGGACGAACTTCTGGCCACCTGCATCCAGCATGAGATCGATCATCTGGACGGCAAGTTGTTTGTGGACTACGTATCCCGGCTGAAGCGTGATCGCATCAAGAAGAAGCTGGAAAAACTGCACCGCCAGCAGGCTTGAGAGAGTTGCAAGTTGAAAGTTCAAAGTTGAAAAGCGCGGGCAAGTGCCAGGTTAACCTGCTTGCCGTGCCCGCGCTCTTACCTCGCAGCGCGGGCAAAGCCCGTGATTCCATGGCACCGCTCTCGAGCCGCGTTTCAACTTTAAACTTTTAACTTTCAACTCATCCGAACCACAACCACCCGAGGCTCACCTTGAAACCCTTACGCCTTGCCTTCGCCGGCACCCCGGATTTCGCCGCCGCCAGTCTGCGGGCGGTACTCGACAGTGACCACCAGGTGGTTGCCGTACTGACCCAGCCGGACCGGGCCGCCGGGCGCGGCAAGAAAGTCCAGCAAAGCCCGGTCAAGGTACTGGCCGAAAGCCACCAGATTCCCGTGCTGCAGCCGGAAAACCTGAAGGGCGAGGACATCCGCCAGCAACTGCGTGATTTGAATCTGGACGCCCTGGTGGTGGTGGCCTACGGCCTGATCATTCCCCAGGCGGTGCTGGACATTCCCCGCCTGGGTTGCCTCAACGTGCACGGCTCCCTGTTGCCCCGCTGGCGCGGCGCCGCTCCTATCCAGCGCGCCATCACCGTAGGCGACACGGAAACCGGCAATACCATCATGCAGATGGAAGCGGGCCTGGACACCGGCCCCATGCTGCTCAGCGAGCCACTCCCCATTGGCGACAGGGAAACCGGCGGCGAATTGCACGACCGCCTGGCCGCCCAGGGCGCCCGCCTGCTGGTAACCGTACTGGACGATCTGGAGCACTACCTGGGCAACGCTACCGCGCAACCGGACGACGGCGTCACCTACGCCCACAAACTGAGCAAGGCGGAAGCACGGCTGGATTTCCGCTTGCCCACCCGCGCGCTTTACAACCGCATTCGTGCCTTCAATCCCTTTCCGGTGAGCTGGGTACCCCTGAACGGTCAACCCATGCGTATCTGGAAAGCCAGCGAAAGCCCCCAGCCCGGCCTGGACAGCGATGAACCCGGCCACATCCTCAACGTGGACGACAGCGGCATCCAGGTGGCCACCGGCGATGGCGTGCTGATTCTTGAAGAACTGCAATTGCCCGGCAAGCGGCGCATGGCCGTGGCCGACCTGCTTCGCGGCAACCCGGATCTGTTCAAGGTCGGCAAACCGCTGGGTGACTCCATTGACAACGTCTGACCCGCGCCTGACCGCGGTACGCGTCCTCAACAGGGTGCTACCCGGCAAAGGCGACGGGGAAAGCCTGCGCGAAGTGCTGCGCGACTTTCCCCTGCAGGGCGCCGACGGCGGCCTGATGCGCGATATCTGCTTTGGCGTCTGCCGGCACCTTCGGCCCCTCAACCACTGGCTCAACCAGCAACTGGGCAAACCCCTCAAAGCCAGCGCCCAACCGGTGCGGCTGGCCCTGCTGGCCGGGCTTTACGAGCTCTGGTTCAGCGACCGTCCGGCCCACGCCATCGTCAACGCCTACCCCCAGCTGTGTCGCAAACTCAAAGCCCCCTGGGCCGCCGGGCTCAGCAATGCCATTCTGCGCAAGGCCAGCAAGCTGACGATTGACGATGCCGTCGCCGACGCCAGCCCCAACATCCGGCTCAGCCTGCCGGACTGGCTGTTCAGGCGCTGGCAACAGGACTGGCCCGTCGAGGCCGAAGCCATGGCCCGGGCCAACCTGCAAACACCGCCTTTCACCCTGCGGGTCAATCGCCGCCAGCAGCAGCGGGCCGGCGCCATTGCCGCCCTGGGTGACGGCGCCCGCCCCGGCGAACTGTCCCCCTGGAGCATCTACCTGAGCCCGGCACGGCCGGTATTCCAGCTGCCCGGTTTTGAACAGGGCGCCCTGTCGGTCCAGGACGAAGCCGCCCAGTTGCCCGGCGAGGTGCTGCAATGCCCGCCTGGCGGCCGCATTCTCGACGCCTGTGCCGCCCCCGGCGGCAAAACCGGGCAGCTCTGTGAGAAATTCCCGGATGCCGACGTGGTCGCCCTGGAACTGGAAGGCAAGCGGCTGGCGCGCATCCGGGAAAACCTGGCCCGCCTCAACGCTGACATCACTCTGCTGCAGGGCGATGCCAGCGACCCGCAGAGTTGGTGGGACGGCACCCCCTTCGATGCCATCCTGCTGGATGCCCCCTGCTCTGCCACCGGCATCCTGCGCCGCCAGCCGGATGTAAAATGGCACCGCAAGGCGTCGGACATTCCTGCACTGGTTGATTTACAAGCGCGCATGCTGGATGCACTATGGCCGCTGCTCAAACCCGGCGGCATGCTGGTGTATGCCACCTGTTCGGTACTGCGGGACGAAAACGACCACCAGGTCAGCGCCTTCCTGCAACGCCAGCCACAGGCCCGGGATGTGACGTCACGGCCGGAAGGGGCCACAATGGTGAGCGCGGGATGGCAGCTGTTCCCGCAACATCATGGGCCAGACGGTTTCTATCTGGCGTGTTTGCGCAAGGAATCGGGGGCGCTAGCGTAGTCCATGAAGATTATTATTCTCGGTGCCGGCCAGGTGGGCGGCACCCTGGCCGAAAACCTGGCCAACGAGCGCAACGACATCACCGTCATCGACACCGATGCGGAACGGCTGCGCGAACTGGGCGACCGCCTGGATATCGGCACCGTGCACGGCATGGGCTGTTACCCGGCGGTACTCAAGGATGCCGGCGCGGAAGACGCGGACATGCTGATCGCGGTCACCAATTCCGACGAGGTGAACATGATCGCCTGTCAGGTGGCCTACTCCCTGTTCCGCACCCCCTCGAAAATCGCCCGTATCCGCACCGCCCACTACACCAGCCGCGCCGACAAGCTGTTCAACGAAAACGCCCTGCCCATCGATGTGATCATCAGTCCCGAGCAGGTGGTCACCGACTATATCAAGCGGCTCATCGAGCACCCCGGCGCCCTGCAGGTAGTCAACTTTGCCGGTGGCCGGGTACAGCTGGTGGCGGTCCGTGCCTATTACGGCGGCCCCCTGGTAGGTAACGAGCTGCGCGAGCTGCGCAAACACATGCCCAATGTGGACACCCGGGTTGCCGCCATCTTCCGTCGCGGCCGCCCCATCATTCCCGAAGGCAACACGGTGATCGAAGCGGACGACGAGGTCTTCTTCATCGCTGCCAAGAACGATATCCGTGCGGTAATGAGCGAACTGCGCCGGCTGGAGCACAACTACAAGCGCGTCCTGATTGCCGGCGGCGGCAACATCGGTTACCGACTCGCCAAGAGCATCCAGCACCGCTACAACGTGAAAGTGCTTGAGCGCAGTCCCGGCCGCGCGGAATGGCTGGGTGAAAAACTGCACCAGACCGTGGTACTCCAGGGCCTGGCCACGGACCGGGACGAACTGCTCAAGGCCAACATCGAGAACACCGATGTCTTCTGTGCCCTGACCAACGATGACGAAGCCAACATCATGGCCTCACTGCTGGCCAAACGGCTGGGGGCGCGCAAGGTGATGACGCTGATTTCCAACCCGGCCTATGTGGATCTGGTCCAGGGCCACGATATCGACATCGCCATCTCGCCCCAGCAATCCACCATCGGCAGCCTGCTCAGCCATGTGCGCCGTGGCGATGTGGTCAACGTGTACTCCCTGCGCCGGGGGGCGGCAGAAGCCATCGAGGCGATTGCCCACGGGGACAGCAAATCCTCGAAAGTGGTGGGCCGGGCCATCGAGGATATCGACCTGCCGGAAGGCACCACCATCGGCGCCATCGTGCGCGGCGAAAAGGTGCTGATTGCCCACGATGATGTGGTCATCGAACCGGACGATCACGTGATCCTGTTCCTGATCGACAAACGCCGCACCCGGGACGTGGAAAAACTGTTCCAGGTCGGGTTTACCTTCTTCTAACGGCCGAGGCCACGCCAGCGCATGCATTTTGCACTGATCTCGAAAATTCTCGGCCTGTTACTGGTGGTGTTCAGCTTCACCATGATGCCGCCTGTCGCCGTGTCCTACTGGTATCAGGAAGGCAGCGAAGGCCCCTTCCTGGTGTCGTTCGTGATCACCCTGCTCCTCGGGCTGGCCCTGTGGCTGCCCTTCTTCAAGCACAAGGAAGAGCTGCAGACCCGCGACGGCTTCCTGGTGGTCACCCTGTTCTGGTCCGTGCTGGGCGTCATCGGGGCCTTGCCGCTGTATATCAGCAACGACGTGCCGGTGGGCTTCACCGATGCGGTGTTTGAATCCGTTTCCGGGCTGACCACCACCGGCGCCACCATTCTGTCCGGCATTGATTTTCTGCCCAAATCCATCCTTTTCTACCGCCAGCAACTGCAATGGCTGGGCGGCATGGGCGTGGTAGTCCTGGCGGTGGCCATTCTGCCCATGCTCGGCGTGGGCGGCATGCAGCTGTACAAGGCAGAAATCCCCGGCCCCATGAAGGATGCCAAACTCACCCCGCGCATCGCCGAAACTGCCAAGGCCCTGTGGCTGCTCTATCTGTTTATCACCGTGGCCTGTGCCGTGCTGTATTGGGCCGCAGGCATGACCATCTTCGATGCCATCTGCCACAGCTTCAGCACCGTGGCCACTGGCGGCTTCTCCACCCACGATGCCTCCATGGCCTACTGGGACAACCCCTGGATCGACTGGACCGCCACCCTGTTCATTCTGATCGGCGGCCTCAACTTTGCGCTGCATTTTGCGGTCTGGCGGGGCCGCTCATTGATTGCCTATGTGCGCGATCCGGAATTCCGCTTTTTCATGAGTCTGTTTCTGCTCTACACGGCGCTCATCACTGTCGGCCTGCTGGCCTTCGAAGTGGATGTGACCGCCGATGACGCCCTGCGCCATTCCGCCTTCCAGGTGGCCTCTTTCAGCACCGGTACCGGGCTGACCAGCACCAACGCCGCCGCCTGGCCAGGCTTTATTCCCTATCTGCTGATCTTCACCAGCTTCATCGGCGGCTGCGCCGGCTCCACCGGCGGCGGCATGAAGGCAGTGCGTGCCGCCCTGGTGTTCCACCACAGCATCCGCGAGCTGCGCCGGCTGATCTATCCCAATGGCATGTTCGCCTTGCGCTTTGGCAGCCACTCGGTACCCGACCGGGTGCTCCAGGCCGTATGGGGCTTTGTGGGGGTCTATATCACCCTGTCGGTCATCTTCACCTTGCTGTTCACCCTCACAGGCATGGATCTGACCACCGCGGTCAGCGCCGTTGCGGCCAGCCTCAACAATCTGGGCGTGGGTATCGGCCAGGTGGGTGGCGGCTTTGCCAACATCACCGACAGCGCCAAGTGGATGATGACGGTACTGATGGTGGCCGGGCGACTGGAAGTCTTTACCTTGCTGGTGCTGTTTACGCCCATGTTCTGGCGACAATAAAAGGCAGTTAATAGTTAACAGTGAATAGTTAATAGTTGCGCGGGCAGATGCCCTGCCAACGGATAGGCCGTGCCCGCGCCCACCAGGAAAAGCCCACCCAACCTTTCTACATTACCGCTGTAGGAATGGAGCGTAGCTGAGTAACGCACGAAGTGCGGCCCGAAGGGTGAGCGCAGCGAATGACGCCGCTTGAGGCAGGAAGGGGTTAACAGAAGCACCGCTATTCGCGATGCAAGCATCGGTTCCCGCAGTGGCTTTGCAGAAACGCAAAAGCCCCGGCAATGCCGGGGCTTTTGTTTTGCGCTATCCGCTGTGTCACGGCGTCATACTACTGGCTCTTCTCAAGCAGCCTGCAGAAATCGATCAGCAATTGGCGGTTCTTTTCATCGAGTGCACGGAAGTGACGCTGCAACTTCCCCATGTCGGTTTCCCAACCCGCAGGGGCAGGTTCGCCCACCCGGTTAGCCGATGCCGCCTCTTCATATTCCCGGTATAAATCAGACACGCGAGTGTCCAGAGATTTGGCCAACGCCTCCAGAAGCGCAACAGAAGGCTGCTGCATGCCGCGCTCCACCCGTGACAGATTGCTGGGATCAGTACCGGCTCGATAAGCCACCTCTTCCAGTGTTTCTCCCATCTTCAGACGGTAACGCTTGAGTATCTCGCCGATTGTCATGGCTGGATTTTCCAAAGCTGTCGGCATTGACACCATGCAAATCCGCACCTAGTATTTTGCGTATTACGCAAATCATCCGGTAACCACGACGGAGCAAGGGACGCACACGATATATCAAGGCGGAGGCAAGGTAAGCAGGATGCTTGGAAAATGGTTTGGCCAACGGAAGGTGCCACCACGACCTCAGTTCATAGCCCGGCAAGAACTCCACACCCTGGACCTTGAGCGCTACACTACGGTCTACGCCTATGGCTGCTCATCTATGGCTGCTCATCGCAAGTCTCCATGCTGATATGGCGCAGCAATACGCTTTGCTATAACCGCATGTTGACCGCCAACCCTGCCTCACCGCAGGAGGGCGAATTATTCATAGCCCTGCCAAACCTGCAAGACAGCCACCTGCAACCGCTGCTACGCCAGCTTGCCGCGCTCGACCCCCTGGACGAACAGCGACTCTGTGTTCCTCTGACAATTACCCCACTGAAAACCCTTCACCAGCGGTGGCTGGCGTTGCGCAACAAGACCCTGGGTTACTAGGCCCTTACCAAAGTCATTGCCCGTAACCGAAAAGGCCCCGGCGAATGCTAGGGCCTTTCGGGTTCAGCTATCAGTGATCCGTTGGCAATGCGCCATTGCCTTCAGGCGATATTGTTCACCCGCTTGGATTCACGGAACAGCTGGTCCAGCTCGCCTTCGTAGTAGGCTTCCACCCGCGGGTTCATCACTTTCTTCCACAGCGGCGGAATCATGGCCAGTACATACATGGTGGCGTAACCGGCCGGCAGCTGCGGACTCTCGTCGTAATGACGCAGCACCTGGTAACGACGCTTGGCATAGGCGTGGTGATCGCTGTGACGCTGCAGCTGGAACAGGGCCAGGTTGGTCAGCAGGTAGTTGGAGTTCCAGCTGTGGGCCGGCGTCACCCGCTCGAAGCGACCTTTCTCGTTCACACGACGGTGCAGGCCGTAGTGCTCAATGTAGTTGATGATTTCCAGTGCCAGGGCCGCGAAGAAGCTCTGACCCAGGAAGAACACCACACCCTGCCAGCCCCACAGCAGCCCGAAGGTCACCGCGAACAGGGCAGAAATGCTGTACCACCAGATCAGCTCGTTATGAATGCTGAAATTCTTTTTGCCCTTACGCTCCAGATATTCTTTCTCCAGACGCCAGGCATTCTTGAAGTTGCGCACAAACGCTTTCGGCAGAAAGTCATAAAGAGACTGGTTGTAACGGCTGGAAGACGCGTCATCCGGGGTGGAAACATGCACATGGTGACCGCGAACGTGCTCTACCTTGAAACCGGCATAGGTCACGGTGGACAGCAGCAGGCCGCCCATCCAGTTTTCCACCTTGGGGTCCTTGTGAATCAACTCATGGCCCAGGTTGATGGCGATGATGCCGCCCACGGTACCGATGGAAACGATCCAGCCGATCTGGCCCAGCAAACCATAGTCATTGGTCATGAAGACGTGGCCTGCGTAGAACAGCACCGCGATCCACACAAAACCCATGGCAATGGCGGACACCCGGTAGAAGATTTCTTCACTCATGGTGGGCACTTGTACCGCCTCATCGGGATTGGTCGGGTCTTTGCCGACCAGGAAATCCAGAATCGGGATAATCCCGAAGATGAAGATGTACATAAACCACGCCCAGTAGTCCTGGGTACCGCTTTCAACACCCACGTAGGCCGAGAACGGCACCAGCGGCACCATCAGCGCCCAGAACGTCAGGTAGCCGTATTTTTTCATTTTTAGCATTACGTCAGCATTCATGCTCTCGAACATGGCTCATACCTCGCTAGTTCAAGCCAAAAGTAACAGTCTTCAATGTGATGGTCAGATTATCCCTGATTTCTTGAATTGTCAAACAACTCAATTAGTGACATAGTAATGCCCTCGGAGGATAATTCTCGCCGAAGCCGAAAAGGACTGTTGTCATGTCGTTGAAAGCCGTCAGCCTGAGCGAACAGATTGCCCAGCACCTGGCCGAGCAAATCATCACCGGCACCCTGGCCCCCGGGGCACGATTGCCGGAAAACGAGCTGGCCAAACAGCTCGATGTGAGCACTAACTCACTTCGTGAGGCCTTTCGTGTGCTGGAAAAACAGCATCTGATCGAGCTGCAACCGCGCAAGGGCGCGCGGGTCTGCGACGTGAGCGACGAGCAAGTCCACGACCTTTACGACTTCCTGTTCATGCTGCTGTCGCGATTGGCCGCCCAGGCCGCCAGCAACTGGATGCCGGGCCAGATCGAAGATCTGGTGGAGATGCTGCCGCAGCTGGAACAGCACTATCAGGGCAACGATCTACCCGCCGCCCATCAGCTGGCATTCCGCTTTGTGGAACTGGCCACGGAACGTTTCGCCAACAACCGCTACCTGGCTGACGACATCATCGACCTGATTCCCCTGCTGAAGCGCTATACCTTTATTGCCCTGCAGGAAGAGACCTCTGAATTCGATGTGTCCCTGCAGCTGTTCAAGCGCTTGCTGATCAATGTGGTGGGCCGCAATGCCGAGGAAGCGGCGGCGGACATTCGCGAATACGGTGACAACCAGTACCAGATCGTACTGCGCGCCATCGCCAAACGCCGTAATGCAGCGTAGAAGCAGCTGCAAGCTGCAAGCTGCAAGCAAGAGGCTCCACCCTGAGCCACACATACAACGGTTAAACTGCACTTTGTTTTCCTTGTAGCTTGCGGCTTGAAGCTTGTAACTGACTTCCCCACACAATCCCCACAAAGCCTCCTTGTTGGCTTGCCATGCTGGCCCCCATCACAAGGAGGCCACCATGAAACTGACGTTTTTCTTCTCGCTACTGCTGCTGACACTCACCGCCCGGGCGGACTGGCAAGACGAGGCTGCCACCGGCGCCTTGCTGCTGGCGGATGACCGGGGACATATCACCGCCGCCACCCTGCTCGACACTGACGCTCACATCACCGTCAGCGGCCCGCTGGCGCGGGTCACGCTCACCCAGCGCTTCCACAACCCCAGCCAGCAATTTCGCGAGGGGCGCTACCTGTTCCCGCTGCCGGAGAACGCCGCCGTGGACGGCATGGTGCTGACCATCGGAGACAGGCGCATCGTCGGTCGCATCGACAGGAAGGCCGCAGCGGAACAGACCTACCGGGAGGCCCGCGCCAGCGGCAAGAAAGCCAGCCTGGTCAGCCAGCAACGCCCCAACCTGTTCACCACCGCCGTGGCCAATATCGCTCCCGGCGAAACCGTGCAGGTGGAACTCCATTTCCAGCAGACCCTGAACGTGGACGGGCACCGCTTTCAGTTGCGCCTGCCACTGACCCTGACGCCGCGCTTCACCCCAGCCACGGAAACACCCCATCCGCTGGATTCCCTGCTGCGCAATACGGTGGCGAACCCCGGCGGCACCGCCGAGGCCGGCACCGCGTCGGTCCACATCGATCTGGACGCCGGCAGCCGCCTGGCCACCCTGGGTAGCCCCAGCCATGCCATCCACTCGCAACGCCACGGGCGGCGCTACACCATCACCCCGAAAGCCGGCCCGGTACCCATGGACCGGGACCTGCTGCTCAACTGGGAACTGGAAGACACCGGCGAACCGCTGGCCACCAGTTTTTATGAGCAAATCGACGGCGAGCACTATGCCCTGCTGATGGTGGCTCCACCGGAAACCGGCCAAGCGACCACCCTGCCCCGGGAAACCCTGTTTATCATCGACAGCTCCGGCTCCATGGGCGGCGCCCCCATGCGCCAGGCCAAGGCCAGCCTGCAACTGGCCCTGCAACGTCTGAAGCCCGGTGACCGTTTCAACATCACCGATTTCGACAGCCAGCACACCCTGCTGTTTGAACAACCCGCCACCGTCAACGACGCCAGCCGCCAACAAGCGCAAGACTTCGTGGACAGCCTGCAGGCCAGCGGCGGCACCCATATGCTGCCCGCGCTCAGCGCCACCCTGGGCCAACCCATCAGTGACGGCTACCTGCGCCAGGTGATCTTTATCACCGACGGCGCCGTGGGCAACGAGCATGGTATCTTCCGGGCCCTGCACCAACAGCTCGGTGAAGCGCGCCTGTTCACCGTGGGCATTGGCTCCGCTCCCAACAGCCACTTCATGACTCGCGCCGCCCAGTTCGGCCGTGGCAGCTTTACCTACATCAACGACCAGAATCAGGTACAGCAGGGCATGGATACACTGTTCCGCCGGTTGGAGTCACCGCTGATGCGCAACCTGCAGGTAGCGCTCCCGGACGGCATCGTCGCCGAACACTGGCCGCAAAAACTGCCGGACCTGTACGCCGGCGAGCCACTGTTAGTGGCCATGAAACTCTCAGCCCCCACGGACCAGATCACCGTCAGCGGCTACCGGGACCGGCACTGGCAACAACAGGTGGCGCTGCCTGCCAACGACAACCACCCAGGCACCGGCAGTCTGTGGGCCCGACGCAAGATCGCCGACCTGATGGACCGTATCACCCTGGGCACCCCGGAAGCGGACATCGCCCCACAGATCACCGACGTGGCCCTGCGCCATCAACTGGTCAGCCGCTACACCGGCTTTATTGCCGTGGAAGACACCGTGTCCCGCCCGGCCCACGAGCCACTCCTGCCCGATACCGTTCGCAGCCAGGCTCCCCATGGCACACAACACCCTGCGGCCTGGCCCGGCACGGCAACACCGGCACCGCTGTTGTGGCGGCTGGCCGGCCTGATGCTGATCGCCAGCCTGCTGCTCTGGCTGCGCCAAGGGAGGCAGCCCCATGGCACGGCTTGAACGACGCCTGCGGATATTGGTCCTGGCGGCTCTGCTGGGACTGGCAGGCTGGGCCAGCTGGCTGGACGGAAAAGCCTGGCTGGCCCAGCACCTGATTGCCCACGCCTGGCAAACCACCCTGGACCAGGGCGTACCCCAGCGCCCCTGGCCCTGGGCGGACACCTGGCCGGTGGCACGCCTCACCACCCCCGCCGGCAAAACCCTCTATGTGCTGGAAAGCACCAGCGGCGAAGCACTGGCGTTCGGCCCCGGCCGACTGGCCGGCGGCATCGGCAGCGACCAGGCCCTCACCCTGGCCGGCCACCGGGATACTCACTTTGCCTTTCTGGAGACCCTGGAAAACGGCGATTCGCTAACCGTGCAACGGGCCGACGGCGCCAGGCATCGCTTCCAGGTCAGCAGCCAGGAAGTCGTCGACAGTCAGGCGCACCCATTACAGATCCCCCGCAACGACCGGCAGCTGATCCTGATTACTTGCTACCCCTTCGACGCGCTTACCCCCGGCGGCCCCCTGCGCTACGTCGTCATCGCTACGCTTACGCCGTAGGAGCGTCGCTGGCGGCGCGATCCACGAGCTCATCAACCACAAGGCCTCAAGAAAAAACCTCTGAACGATAAAAGGAATTCGCATGTTTATCGCCCACCTCCCCGCCGGCTACCTTTTGGCCCGCCACCTGCTGAAAAAAATCCGCACCCTCCCGGTCTCCCCCAGAGCCGTCACCCTCACCGCCATGGCTGGCGCCGTCGCCCCGGATCTGGACATGCTTTACTTTTATTTAATCGACAACGGCCAGACCCACCACCACAAATACCTCAGCCACTGGCCTATCCTGTGGATCGGCCTGCTGTGTGTCTCTTGGTTGGCAATGGGCCTGATGAAAAGAAAACCGCTCCCCTTTCTTGCCCTGATTTTTTCTGTAGGTGGCTTGCTGCACATTCTTCTGGACAGCGTAGTAGGCGACATCTGGTGGCTGGCCCCCATCGTGGACCAACCCTACGCCCTGTTCACCGTCCCCGCTCGCTTCCAGCCCTGGTGGCTCAACTTTGTTCTGCACTGGTCGTTTTTCATTGAGCTATTGATCACTGTCTGGGCGGCAAGAGCATCGTCATCGACGGCCCCTTCACAGAAACCAAGGAACTGATCACTGGCTACACCCTGATACAGGCCGACTCCCGCGAAGAAACCCTGGCCTGAACAAAACACTTTCCCAACCCGGCCACCAATGAAGGCATCGTGCAGATTGAAGTGCGGCAGATATTTGAGAAAGAAGATTTTGGTGACAGTGACGCGATTGCGCGATTTGGGAGGATGGGGACGATTGATTAAACCTGAGAAGAATCACCAGGCAGGAGGGCACCACCTCCGTTGGAGCTTTGCTCGCAAAGCGAATCCCTGAAGAATGGACAAGCCCCTTCGCTTTGCGAGCAAAGCTCCAACGGTACCCGACCGCTCATCAAGTCAGTACCATCCAGACACTTCCGGATCAGACTGGCAGGCTTTCAGCCCTGGTAGTCACTGCAACGCCCAAGTTTCTCGCTGGCGAGATAGGCACAGAACGCCTCAACGTCATCGTTGGCATAGGTATTGGCAATCAGCTCACCGGGAATCAGCCCCTCATCCCAGCGGGTCGCGATCACCCTGTGGCCCCTGTCTTCTTCATCCGCCGGATAAATATTCACCTCGGCGGTTGTCTGGTGAATATAAAGATCCCGAAGCGCCCGGGAACAGCGAAACTGCCCGGCGTCCGCATCAGCACTACACGCATAGCCCGCTTCGGAGAAAAATGTATCTGCTACTGAGAAGAGGCGCTCAGCGGTCAGATTTTCTGCTTCCTGTGGAGAAATGGTCCTGGGGGTATCACCTGTCACATTGGTACAACCGGATAGCACCGATAATGAGAGAAGGAATAGGACTGTTCTTGTCATGTCAGAGAATTCTCTTTACTCGCCGGCATATTGGTCTGACCACTGGCGGTGGCGACTCACATTTCTTACTGGCCAGTTTCTCGTGATGCCAACCGATGGATAAGTTTGCCACGACAGATAAGGTAATAAGATGCCATGGAGAAAAGCATAAGCTGGGATATTGCCGTTATCCCCTTGGACAGTACCGCTTTACGTAATGAGTCAGCGACGGAGGCCATTTCAGCTGATTGGCTGACTGCATCGGCAACATTAAGGTGGGCATAGATAGCACCAATCGCTTCAGGAATCGAAATGATGGCCAGCACCAGAAGATAGATACCAAATATTCTGATCGCAACCCAAATCCATTCGTCTTTATTCATTTTTCATCCTTATTGCGTAGCGCCTGCCATCATTCGCTTGTTGCATACATGGCATTGTTAGCCGAACACTAAACTTCAATATCATCGTCGACGATGACTTCAACGTTGCGAAATACACTGGGCAGCTCTTTCTTGAGCCTATACAGCGAAACCAAGGGACTTAGAACCTCGAATTTTGGTGACACTAACTCTGCACCGTCAATCTCGACACTCCAGCAAAGCCAGCGCACTTTCACCTCACCACCGTTTTCTGATTTCTCCCAAACTGTCTCATTAGCCACACTTACGTGTAATACACAGCCTGACCGCTCTATATCTGAGAGAGCCTGAGCTATACGCCTCAGTAAAGGAGAATGATCAATAGTAACGCTCACTCGTACTCCTACGCCCCGCGTAGCGGACAAATTGTAGCGACGAAGGAGCGGAAATTTGACCCTGCTGCCGCCACTTGTTAAGCAAAACAGCTACGATACCGCAACCAACCCAAGACCCACAGCAGGCCCCAAAAAGAATGCGACCACATACCGCCATTTAAGCCTTAAATTTTTCGGTAGGAAGATCCCTAGCGCAGCCCCTGCCACAGCCATTACACAATAGGGGAAAAAAGACATTACAAAAACAGCCATAAACATTGAGGGCTCTTCTTCCTGGCGAAGAGCATGACTTACGCCACCAACAATATAAAAAAGCAACAATGGCGTAAGAGCGCCGACCACAGGAGCAACTATTTTTCTCGCATTTGGTTTCTTTGTTGCAACATAGATGAGGGCAGCGGGCAAACCAAACTCGATCACAATTGCACCTGAAGTTAAATAATTATCCATGGCGCCCCTATGCTTAACGCCTAGCGAAGCAGGCAAATTGGAGAACGTAGGAGCGGAAATTTTCTCTGCCTGCCCACTTGTTATGAAAGCCCATACACCAGCCCAACTGCTATACAAACACCGCTAACGACTCCGATAGCCCCATGAAATCGCATGAGCTTTGGACTGCGGTTTACAAGGAATGCCAGTACGAGCCTGCTTTTTGGCAAAGCCCCTCCCCTTTGAAAATCACTTTATATCAACCAGTTAGCATTTTCTGTAAGCCATATCCTACAAGCCAGGAAGGTCCATCTGTTGAGCACGGTTTTTTGAAGGAGGGATCCCTGTGGATTGAGGTTCGCCATGCGAGCATAGCTCCTACGGGGCGAAGATCAGGGGCATAAAAAACGCGGCCGTAGCCGCGTTTTTTTGGTGCTGAAATCCTGAGGATTTATCGCCCGATAATTTCCCGGGAGATGATTTCTTTCATGATTTCGCTGGTGCCGCCATAGATACGCTGGATGCGGGCATCCACGTAATCGCGGGAGATGGGGTATTCCTGCATGTAGCCGTAGCCACCGAACAGCTGCAGACATTTGTCAGCGACCACGCCTTGCAGCTCGGTGGTGGTGAGCTTGGCAATGGAGGCGTTGGTGGCGGTGAGTTCACCACGGTCATACTGGTCGATGCACTGCTCGCCGTAGGCGCGGTTAACCACCACCTGGGCGTGCAGGTCTGCGAGCACGAAGCGGGTGTTCTGCAGGCTGGAGATCGGCTTGCCGAAAGCCTGGCGCTCTTTGGTGTATTCAATGGTGCGCTCGATCATGCCTTCACAGGCGGCGATGGCGCCCAGGGCCAGGATCAGGCGTTCGCGGGGCAGTTCGTTCATCAGGTTGGCGAAGCCTTTGCCTTCACCACCCAGAATCTGGTCGGCGCCCACTTTCACGTCTTCGAAGAACAGCTCGGAGGTATCCGCAGCGTGGTGGCCCATTTTTTCCAGGTTACGGCCGCGGGCGAAGCCCGGCAGGGAGCAGTCCACGGTGAACAGGGTCATGCCCTTGGAGCCGGCGTTGGGGTCGGTCTTGGTGGCGAGCACGATCACATCGCAGTGCTGGCCGTTGGTGATGAAGGTTTTCTGGCCGTTGATGCTGTAGCCGTCACCGTCCTTGTCGGCGCGGGTCTTCATGCCCTGCAGGTCGGAGCCGGCACCGGGTTCGGTCATGCCGATGGCACCTACGGCTTCGCCGGTGACCATTTTCGGCAACCAGGCCTGCTTCTGCTCTTCGGTGCCCAGGTGCAGGATGTAGGGAGCAACGATATCGGAATGCACGGAGATGTTGGAGGCCAGGGCGCCGTAGCCGGCACGGGAGGCTTCTTCCACGATCACGGCAGACAGGCGGAAATTGGCGCCGAAACCGCCGTATTCTTCCGGCACGTCCACGCACAGCAGGCCATTTTCGCCCAGCTTGTTCCACAGTTCACGGGGGAACATTTCGGCTTTTTCCCACTGGTCGTAGTGGGGGGCCACTTCGTTTTCCAGGAATTTTTTGACGTTGTCGCGGAACAGTTCGATTTCGTTTTGATCAAGCATTTCACACAGTCCTGTTGGTCCAAGGCGCCACCCCCAGACGGAAGGTGACAAAACAATGGGCCACATTCTAGCGGCCCAGGGTGAAGGCAACATCATCCCAGGGTGACTGTCCGGTCCGCTGTATACCGCAGTATCAGGGCGCGAGGCAGGAGGCACGCGCACCGAAAGGCGGAACCCGGGGCGTCGAAGCTCACTTCTCGCCCCTGGAATCTGATGGCTTCAGGACTACGGGCAGAGGCAGATTCAGAGAGCCCCGTTTCGAGTAGCGAAAAACAACTCAGGGAACCTGGCGCTTTTCGCGACTCGAAACTCGTCCCTCGCTCCTGCCTTATTGCGGCTCGATGCGAATCTCCGCCTTGAGGGAATTGGCCACGAAACAGTTGCGGTGGGCCGTGGCATGGAGCTTGTCCAGGGCGGCGGCATCCGGTTCCTGACCATCATCGAACACCACCCGCGGGCGCAGCACGATGCGGGTGATGGCCATGTGCCCATCCGCGGCCTTCTCCACGGTGCCAACAGGTTGATCGATGTAGCTGAGCACCTTGAGGCCCTGTTTGGCGGCAACCGACAGGAAGGTGAGCATATGACAACTGGAGGTGGCGGCAATGACCGCCTCGTCCGGGCTTACCCGGTTACCGCTGCCGAAGTAATCCGGTGAGGCCGAGGCCTGCACCACTTCACCGCCGGCGAAGGTCCATTCGTGTTCCCGGTTGAAGTGTTCGTAATCGAACGACGCGCCCGGCTTGAGATGCCAGGCAACCGTTGCACCGTATTCACTCATGATTTCGCTCCCTCTGTTGCATCACGGTTTTCTGTTCTCCTGCTTTAACCATGATCCCAGCCAATCGCTAATGCAACATTGTCGCGGATCAAATCTCCGGCTTCGGGGATAACAGGCAGCGCTCCACCTGATCCAGCACGCGGTTGCTGTACAACAGGGCGCAGTGACCCAGATAGGGCACATTGATGTTGGCTTCAGCGCCGTCGAGCACGGCGGTGGACACCGGCAATACAAAGTTATCCAGGTTCGAATAGATGGAGAAGAAGCGGGCACCACCGGGGCAGCTGCCGCCTTCCGCCAGCTCCTGCACAAAGGGACTCTGGTAGCGCATCTGCGCGGCAGAGCCCTGGGCCGGGAACAGGCCGGCAATGCGTGAACCATAGTGGGGGCTGCCCAGGGTGATCACCCGATCAACCTTGCCGGCCAGACCCAGGTTTTTCAGGGCGTAGCGAGTCAGCGGCCCGCCCATGGAATGGCAGATAATATGGGCTTTTTCCGCCCCGGTGGACGCCAGGATCCGCTCCACATGGTCATTGACCTGCTGGGCCAATTTACGCGCGTTGATGTGCGGCGGGGTGTAGCTTACCGAGTAGACATTGCCCCAGCCGCGCCATTTCAACCGCCATTGCATGAACAGGAAGTTGGCGCTGTTGCCGCCGTAGCCATGCACCAGAATCAGCGGGGTCTCCCCGTGGTGGCGGCTGCGCACCGGCGATGCATCGTGGATCAACCGCAGCGGATAACTGAACACCAGCACGGTGAGGCTGGCGGCTTCCTTGATGATGCCCACCACGGTCGGTAACAGACGCAGCGGCGGCTCATCGGGGAGCTGGGCCTGTTCGGGAAAGCTGCGTCGGTCGTAGAACCAGCACAGGTAGAACAACAGGGTGATGGACACTGTGCTGAGCACCGCCAGTGCCAGAAGAAAAATGATCAAACCCATCCTGTGATTACTCCGTTGTTGTTTTTACCGACGCTAGGCCAGTGCCGGGGCGGATGAAGCGCCGCTGGTATAACTGTCGGACAAGGCGTGAAGAGAATTCACAATTGGCCGCTATCTCACCCGTTGGAGCTTTGCTCGCAAAGCGAAGGTTTGAGATCCCTCCCAGCTTTCGCTTTGCGAGCAAAGCTCCAACGGCGGCACTCTTCAGCTAGGCAAGCAGGCCCTGCTCTTGCAGCCAGGTGGTGCAGTGCGCCACCGCTTCGGCCAGTTTGTCGTTCTGGCCGAAGTAGTAGTGGTTGGCACCGGCCACTTCCCGGAGGGTGGCCTGCCCTGATTGGAACCCGCCGAACAGCCGGCGGGTATGGCTGGGGGTACAGGCATTGTCTGCGGTGTTACCAATCACCAGGGCGGGCACCCGGATGCGACCGGCACAGGCCGGCCCGTTGGCGCGGGAATCGTCGTAGCTCCACTGACTCAGCCAGCCACGCAGGGTGTTGAAACGGGCCAGGGCCACCGGACCGTTGTTAACGGTTCGCGGGTCGCCCAGATAACAGGTCCCCGGGGGGCGCTCATTGGGATCCTGCTGCGGGTCCAGCCAACGGACGTCGCACATGGTGCGGTGGACGATAAAGCCGTATTCCTCGTTGGGCAGGCCGCGGTTTCGAAAATCCGACAGTTTTTCTTTCACCCAGCCGGTGATGCGCCGGTTGCGGTCGATCTGGGCCTGGCGGAACCGGGCCACGAATGCCTCGCTGTAGGGCGGCTGGTTGGGGCACTCCGGATGATAAATATCCAGCTCCCGGTCCCGCTGCTCCGGATCGCTTTCATCCAGCACGGACGGGTCCAACCATTCGGTCATGGTAATAGCCCGGGACACATGGGCGGCGAGCAGCATGATGCCGTCTGCGGGGATCAGTTTCCGGGCCGTCAGGTCGTAGGGGTCTCCCGCCGGGGTCTCGGTAATCTGCGGATCTTCCGCTTCCGCCTGGTAAAGCAGACTCAGGGAGCCGCCGCCGGACCAGCCCGCCAATACCACTGTTTCAAAACCCAACCGCTCTTTGGCATCGCGCACACAGGCGCCAAGATCGGCCACCACTTTCTCCATCAGCAAGGCGCTATCGGCGCCCCGGTAGCGGCTGTTGCAATAGATCACCGACACCCCGGCTTTCGCCAGCGCCGACACCATGGGCAGGTAGGCGCCACCGCCCACCGGGTGCATGAAAATCACCACCGTCTTGCCGGGTCCGCTTTTGGGTGTCAGCAGGTGGGACTCCAGGGCCACCAGATCCATGGGGCCTGCATAGGTGTCCTTGAAACGGGATTGTTCACTGAAGGTGACCAGATAGGGGGTACGGTCATAGTGCTTGCTCATTGCTGCGCATCCTTGTCGCTGGGGTTCTTGATCTTTGAGAAATCCGTTTTGCTCATGTCGATGCCGCGCAGGTCCAGGGCGGCAGCACCGAAATTGCGCTCTTTCAGGGCCCGGGTTTTTTCGGTCCATTCCTTGAGCACGCGGTGAGCGTTGGCGGCATCCTTGGCCACCACCGCCTCGTAGTCCGGATCCTTGATGGTGATTTCCAGGGGAATGCCGTTGGGGTCAAAGAAATAGATGGAGTGAATGAACTCGTGGTCGATGGGCCCAAAGCAGGGGCGACCGGCCTGATTGATGCGACGGCGCCAGGCTTTAAGCTCTTCCCGGGTGTCCACTTCAAAAGCCAGGTGCAGGTCGAAGGCGCTGCGCGGGCGGAACAGTTTTTCATCGGCCCCTTCCGGGGCGTCGAAAAAGGCGATGAAGTTGTCGTCACCCATCTTGAAGAACAGGTGCATGTAGTCGATCTTGCGCCCGGTACCCGGCTCCTCGTCGAAGACCATGGCCAGGGTCAGCGGCAACCCCAGCACGTCCTCGTAAAACCAGCGGGTCTGCTCCGCATCGCGGCAACGGTAGGCACTGTGGTGCACATGCTTGAGCATGGCACACTCCGGCAGGCTGCTCATGGTTGGCTCCTGATTGTTGTTAGAATTCGGATGCCATTGTTGCCACAGGCTGGCCGGGAACTGAAAACCAAAACCACCAAGAACCTGTCAGTTCTGGACATTCGCGCTGGACCGGTGACAGTGGCAAACTGTCTGCCCCTTTTATCGGCAGCATGGCAACGCAAATGGCAGACACGGCAATCATCAACGAAGTTGGCCTTCGTGACGGCCTGCAGAATCAACCGGTTACCGTGGACACGGACACCAAGGCCCGACTGGCCCGGCTGCTGGTGGATGCGGGTATGCGCTACCTGGAACCGGTGAGCTTTGTCAGCCCCAAGGCCATTCCGCAAATGGCCGACGCCGCGGCCCTGACGCCCTTGCTGCCGCAGGGAGAGCACCTGCACTACACCGCCCTGGTCCCCAACCTGAAGGGCTATCAGCTGGCCAGGGAGGCGGGCTACCCCACGGTGGCGCTGGTGCTGTCCACCACGGACTCCTTCAACGAACGCAACCTGCGCATGAGCCTGGAGCAGGCGGCGCAGAGCTGCGAGACGATCATCCAGGCCGCCAGGGAAGACGGCATTGCCACACGCACTTATATCTCCGGCGCCTTCGCCTGCCCCTACGACGGCCCGGTGCCGGAGAGCCTGCCCCGGCAGCTGGCCGAGCGCATGTTCACCGCCGGCAGTGACGAGGTGGCCATTGCCGACACCATCGGCGCCGGCAACCCGCAACAGATGAAAGCCATCATGGCGCCACTGATTCGCGACATCGGTGCAGAGCGCTTTTATGTGCACCTGCACGACACCCGCGGCCTGGCCGCTGCCATGGCCTGGGAAGCGGCCGATCTGGGGGTGAGGAAATTCGACGCCTCCGTGGGCGGGCTGGGCGGTTGCCCCTTTGCGCCGGGCGCCACCGGCAATATGGCCACCGAAGACCTGGTCTACCTGCTGGAAAGCTGTGGGCTGAATACCGGTATCAATATTGAAGGGCTGCGTGAAGCAGTGGCGCTGGCCGCCGAAGCCACCCAGCGTCCCCTGGGTGGGCGCATTCTCGACTGGATGGCCTCCCAGGAAAAACAGGGCAAGACGCCCTGCCTGTGGTAATCCGTCACACCCGGAAGTCCATTTCCCCGTTTGATCCGTTGGCGCTTTGCTCGCGGACTGAGAGCCAGAAGCACCGCCCGCAGACCGGCTCCCGGGGCGAGAGCCTCAGGCGCCGGTGCCGGCCCGCTGCTCGCGAATCAGGTGGTCCAGCAGGGCCTTGTCCTGTTGTGACACCCGCCAGTGGATATCGGCCTGCTCCATCAGGGCAACCAGATCATCCAGGCTGAAGGCACCAATCTTCCCAGCCAGCAGCGCATCCACCCGAGCCGCGGACAAATCCAGCCACCGACAGGCATGATCCCGGTTCCAGCCCTTATCGGTGATGCCCTGTTGCAAATTCATCAGCAGGCGGCTGCGCAACTCCATTTCCCGGGCCTGCCGGCCATCGTCTTCCAGGTGGCCCCAGCCCCGGTCAAACCACTGTGTCTCCATAGCGCCTCCTTCCGGTACCGGCCCGGCAGGATCGCCGGACCCTGCCCTCAGGCTACACCGCAGAGCGGCAGAGACAACCCGGCGGCGGACCTCAGCCTTGGCGTATCACCATGCAAGTGGCGGTGGCATGGGCATAGAGTTTGCCGTCCTCGTCTTCGATGCGGCCTTCGCTGATCACCAGGTTACGACCCGCGTTGATCACCCGGCCTTCCGCGCGCAGGGTCTTGTTGAATGGCAACGGCCGGCACATCTTGATGGTCAGATCCGTGGTGCCGTAACTCTCGCCCGCCGCCAGTACTGTATGGGTGGCACAGCCGGTGACCGAGTCCAGCACGGTGGCGGCAAAGCCACCATGGACGCCACCCAGGGGGTTGGTATGGCGTTCATCGGCGGTGGCCAGGAAGACCACCCGACCCTCCTCTACCTGATCCGGCGTCATGGGCATGGTGTCCGAGATGGGCGGGCGCGGCAGGTTGCCGGCGGCGAAGGCCTGCATGATTTCCAGGCCGGTCAGCGTTGCAATATTCATGGCATGTCCTGTTGGTCATAAGGAATGCCCGTTATTGTAGGTTCCTTTTTGGAACTTACAATACGATACAGGCCGTATCCCGGCAAACGGCAGGGGCGAAACGCAACAGCGTTTCAGGAAAGGGGCGGCCCGGAGCGAGAAGCGAGTGACGAGGAGCGAAAGACAAAACCGGTTTCTTCTCGTAACTCGTAACGGATTTTTCCCTTACAACGTCACCGTCCGGCAACAGTTCCTGCCGGCCTCCCGGGCGGCAACCAGGGCGGCTTCCACCGCCTGCAGGGCGGTGTCCGTGGAGCCGTAGTCGTCTTTCTCCGCATCACAGGGCATCAGGGTTGCCACTCCCAGACTCACCGTCAGAGGGGTGGGCAGGCCAGGCAGAGACAGCACCGCCTGGCGGCAATCCTCCGCCACATCCTCGGCCTGGTTGAGGCCGGCTTCCGGCAGCACCATCAGGAACTGCTTGCCGGTGAAGCGCCCCAGGCAACCACTGTCCCCTCCCAGTCCGGCCAGGGCCTCGGCCACCGCTACCAGGGCATCATCGCCGGCAGCATGCCCGTGCTGCTGGTTGAGCTTATCCAGGTTGCCCACTTCCACCAGCAACAGCGAGAGGGGCTCACGGGTTCGCAAACCCAAGGTCAGATTCTGGCGCAACTGCTCCAGAATCACCGGCCGATTGCTGAGGCCGGTGAGCGCATCCTGGCGGGCCAGCCCAGCCAGTTCGCGATTCAGCTGTTCCAGCTCATCCCGTTGTTCGCGCAGGGCGATTTCCCCGTTCACCTGGGCGGTAATGTCTTCCAGCTGCGACAGGAAATAGCGCGGGCTACCGTCACTGTTGCGCACCAGCGACACCGCCAACAGCACCCACACTTCATGACCATCTTTGTGGGTATAACGTTTTTTCATGCGGTAGGAGGTCGCTTCACCGCGCAGCAGGCTCTCCACGTACTCCAGATCCCGGTCCAGATCATCCGGGTGCGTGATGGCCTGGAAATCAATCTCGAGAAGCTCGGTGTCGCTGTAGCCGACAATCTGACTCACCGCCTCATTCACCCGCAGCCAGCGGCCATTGGGAGCCACAATGGCCATGCCGATGGCAGCATGACGAAACGCCCCCTCGAACAGGGCGACACTGGCTTCCATGTCTTCCGCCGCCTGCACCCGCTGGGCGTCCTGCCAGCTTCGCTCAAGACCATGGCCCAGTGATTGGGCCATGAGCTCCAGCAACTCCACTTCCTCGACACTGAACGGCTCCGGGCGGGGTCGGGTGTCGCTGAAATTCAGGGTACCCACGATCTCACCCTGCACCCGGACAGGGGTCGCGATGTAGGCCTGCAGCTGCAGCCCCGTATAGGCTGGATGGGAGCGCATGGATTCGAGGGCTCCCACGTCGTGCAGTGCCACTGAACCCTGTTTGGCCATGACCCCTGCGCAGTAGGTATCTCCCAGGGCGAATTGATCACCCGTGCGGACGGCATCGTTAGCGGACTGCACGGCCAATACCCGGTACTGGTCACCCTGAATACGGCTGATGATTCCCACGGACAGCCCCAGCAGGCGGCAACCCACCTCCAGATACTGTCGGTATAGCTCGTTGCTGTCCGCACCACTCAGCAACGACAACCGATGCAGTTCCTTCAGCCCTGCCAGACGCAGGTCTACCCCCTCATCCATGATACTGATCCTGTTCAGGTAACATTTCCGCAGTCGTTATTTGTATACGGCTACGGCCCGCAAGTAAAAAGCTTGCGCAGAGTTTGTTGTCGCCACACAAAAAAGGCGCCCCGGGGCGCCTCCTGGAAACGCACTGCTCAGCGTAGCTGAAACAGAATCTGCAGCAGCTGGATACCCAGCAGCACAAACAACGGACTCAGGTCGAAGCCCCCCATGGGCGGCAGCAGTTTGCGCACCGGGGCCATGATCGGCTCGGTGATCTGCACGATTACCCGAACCACCGGGCTGTAGGGGTCCGGCGCCACCCAGCTGAGCAACACGCGAATCAGTACCGTCCAGAACACATAATTGAGGATCAGGTTGGCCAGTTCACGCAGCGCATGGATGACCAGTGCCCCACCGATGCCGCTGGGCAGCCCACCCACCTGGATGCTCAGCAAAATCACCGTTTTGAGGATGATCAGCACCACCACCAGAACCAGGGAAGCGATATCCAGCCCACCGTAACCGGGAATCACCCGGCGCAGGGGCTTGAGCAGCGGATTGGTGGCCTTGAGCACGAACTGGGAGATGGGATTATAGAAATCCGCCCGGGCCAGCTGCAGCACAAAGCGGGTCAGTACGATAAAGATGTAGGCGCTGAAAACAAAGTCCAGCAGGAAAAACAGGGCGCCCTGGGGGTTCATGGATGACTCCGTGGTTCGCGACAGGGGAAGAGTTTGGGGCACGCAGGGAAAAATTCAAAGGGGGAGATGTATGTAGGAGCGTCGCTGGCGGCGCGATTTCGGCGTGGGTTATCGCGCCGCCAGCGACGCTCCTACAAAAGTTGTTCAGCCCGCCAGCTCTTCCGAGCGCTCCCGGGCGGCTGCCACGGCGGCCTGAACCTGCTCGCGGAAACCCGCTTCCTCGAAGACATTCAGGGCCGCGGCGGTGGTGCCACCGGGGCTGGTGACCTGCTGGCGCAGCACATCCGGGCCCGCTTCACTGGCCACAGCCAGTTGCGCTGCCCCCCAGGCGGTCTGCAATACCATCTGGCGAGCGGTGGCCGGGTCCAGGCCCTGGGCCTTGGCGGCTTCGATCAGGGATTCCATCAGCAGGAAGAAGTAGGCCGGGCCGGAGCCGGACACCGCAGTGACCGCATCCAGTTCCTTTTCCTGGGCAAACCAGAAGGTCAGCCCCACGGAACCCAGGATTTCCTTGGCCATGGTTTTCTGTTCATCGCTCACCCCCTCGGCGGCATACAACCCGGTGGCACCCGCCTGTACCAGCGACGGGGTGTTGGGCATGCAACGCACGATCGGGGTCTCCCCCAGCCAGCTCCGCAGGTTGGCCACGGTCACGCCGGCGGCAATGGAGATCACCAGCGGCTGGCGATCGGCAATCAGGTCGCGCAGATCCTCGCACACGGCCTGCATCATTTGCGGCTTGACCGCCAGCACCAGCACGTCCACCCGCCCGGCCACATCCCGGTTTTCGTTGGTCACATGGACCCGGTGCAGCTGGGAGACTTCCTCCAGACGGTCACGGGAGGGGTCGCTCATCCAGATACGGGCGGGGCGAATTCCTTTCGCCACCATGCCGCCGGCCAGGCTGGTGGCCATGTTGCCAGCGCCAATAAATCCGATGCTTTGTTGTGCCATAACTGCGCAATCCTTGTCGTGTGTTGTAACGCGTACGCTTGTCGTTGGGCCAACGGCGGGGGTTTCAGCCGTCAGGGAGTGCGCGGACCAAACAGGGCGGTGCCCACACGGACGATGGTGGCGCCTTCTTCGATGGCTACGCCGAAATCCGCACTCATACCCATGGAGAGCGTATCGAGGGACGGCATTGTATTGCGCAATTGTGACAGTGTCATGGCGAGCTGTCGGAAAGCCCCCCGGCTGTTGTCCTCGCTGTTTGCCAGGGGAATGGCCATCAGCCCGCGCAGGCGCAGGTTGGGCAAGGCTGCAATCTGCTCTGCTAGGGCAGGCACCGCATCCAGCGGAATGCCGCTTTTGCTGTCTTCATCGTCCACATTCACCTGGATACAGACATTCAGCGGCGCCAACCCCGTCGGCCGCTGGTCACTGAGCCGGCGGGCCACTTTTAGCCGGTCCACGGAGTGCACCCAGTCAAAATGGGCCGCGATATCGCGCGTCTTGTTGGACTGGATCGGGCCGATGAAATGCCACACCAGCTCCTTGCCCTGCAGCGCCGCTATCTTGTCCAGGGCCTCTTGCAGATAGTTCTCGCCGAAGTGCCGCTGCCCCTGGTCAGCCAGACGGGCCACTTCATCCGCTGTGCGGGTCTTGCTCACCGCCAGCAACTGCACACTGTCGCTGGCGCGACCGGACTGCTCACAAAATGCATTTATTTGCGTATTAACTTGCACCAGTGGGCTTTTGGAGTCTGTCATTATTGAACGGCTCAAGAGGTCGGGTTACTTTAGGCATGCGACGAATTTCTGAGGAAGCCGGTTTCAGGCTGCCGACATAATAACAAAAGGGGGCATCGGGCTCCCTTTCAATACCAGACAACCCAAGTAGACACCCATGGATATTACCGAGCTGCTCGCCTTCAGCGCCAAAAACGGCGCTTCCGACCTTCACTTGTCCGCCGGCCTGCCACCGATGATCCGCGTAGACGGGGACGTGCGCCGCATCAATCTGCCGGCCATGGAGCACAAGGAAGTCCACGCGCTGATCTACGACATCATGAACGACAAGCAGCGCAAGGACTTCGAGGAATTCTTCGAAACCGATTTCTCCTTCGAGGTGCCCGGCGTGGCCCGTTTCCGGGTCAACGCCTTCAACCACAACCGGGGCGCCGGTGCGGTATTCCGGACCATTCCCTCGAAAGTGCTGACCATGGAAGACCTGGGCATGGGCAAGGTGTTCCAGAAGATTTCCGAGATGCCACGGGGCATTGTGCTGGTTACCGGGCCCACCGGTTCCGGTAAGTCCACCACCCTGGCGGCGATGATCGACTACATCAACGATTCCCGCTACGAGCATATCCTCACCATCGAGGACCCCATCGAATTCGTGCACGAATCCAAGAAGTGTCTGGTCAACCAGCGGGAAGTGCACCGTGACACCCTGGGCTTCGCCGAAGCTCTGCGCTCGGCCCTGCGGGAAGATCCGGACATCATTCTGGTGGGGGAAATGCGGGATCTGGAAACCATCCGTCTGGCACTGACCGCGGCAGAAACCGGTCACCTGGTGTTCGGCACCCTGCACACCACCTCCGCCGCCAAGACCATTGACCGGGTGGTGGACGTGTTCCCCGCCGAAGAAAAATCCATGGTCCGTTCCATGCTGTCGGAATCACTGCAAGCGGTGATTTCCCAGACCCTGATGAAAAAGAACGGCGGCGGCCGGGTGGCGGCCCATGAAATCATGATTGGTACCCCGGCGATCCGGAACCTGATCCGCGAAGATAAAGTGGCGCAGATGTATTCCGCCATCCAGACCGGCGGCGCCCTGGGCATGCAGACCCTGGATCAGTGCCTGCAGGGCCTGGTGCAGAAAGGGCTGGTATCCCGTGAAGTGGCTCGTGAAAAAGCCAAGAGCCCGGACTCAATCTAACGAGGAGAATGACAGATGGAATTCGAAGAGCTCCTCAAACTGATGGTGCAGAAAGGCGGGTCCGACCTGTTCATTACCGCCGGCGTGCCCCCCAGCATGAAAGTGAACGGCAAGATTTTGCCGGTCACCAAGAGCGCGCTGACCCCGGACATGACCCGGGATATCGTGTTCGGCGTGATGACCGAACAGCAACGCAAGGAATTCGTGGCGCACCACGAGTGCAACTTCGCCATCTCTGCCCGGGGCGTCGGCCGTTTTCGGGTGTCCGCTTTCTATCAGCGGAATCTGGTGGCCATGGTCCTGCGTCGCATCGAGACCAAGATTCCCAATGTGGATGATCTGCGACTGCCGCCAGTGATCAAGGAACTGGCCATGACCAAGCGGGGCCTGGTGATCTTTGTGGGCGCCACCGGTACCGGTAAGTCCACCTCGCTGGCCTCCATGATCGGCCACCGCAACAAGAACTCGAAGGGTCACATCATTACCATTGAGGACCCCATCGAATTCATCCATCAGCATCAGGGCTGTATCGTCACCCAGCGCGAGGTGGGCATCGATACCGAGTCCTTCGATGTGGCGCTGAAGAACACCCTGCGTCAGGCACCGGACGTGATTCTGATCGGTGAGATCCGGACCCCGGAAACCATGGACAAGGCCATCGCCTTCGCGGAAACCGGCCACCTCTGTCTGGCCACCCTGCACGCCAATAACGCCAACCAGGCGCTGGACCGGATCATCCACTTCTTCCCGGCAGACCGTCACGGCCAGCTGTGGATGGATCTCTCCCTGAACCTGAAGGGCATCGTCGCCCAGCAACTGATTCCCACCCCGGACGGCAAGGGTCGCCGTGCCGCCATTGAGGTCTTGCTGGGTACGCCGCTGGTTCAGGATCATATCCGCAAGGGCGAAGTGCACATGCTCAAGCAGCTGATGAGCAAGTCCCGGGAACAGGGCATGCAGACCTTCGACCAGGCACTTTACGACCTCTACTCCGCTGGCGAAATCACCTACGAAGACGCCATGCTCCACGCGGATTCGCCCAACGATCTGCGCCTGATGATCAAACTGGGCAACGAGACCGACGCCTCCAGCCTGGATGTGGCCACGCGGGGATTGAGCATTGAGGACACGGAGTAAAGACAGTTAATAATTAACAGTGAATAGTTAATAGTTGCGCGGGTAAGCCCGTTACGGACTGATGGGCCCTGCCCGCGATAGCAGGGACGCTTTTTTACTTTACCAATGGAGGGGGAAACCCATGCAACAACAAAAAGAAACGCACCTGACACCCATCGGCTATCTGCTGTGGTTTTTCGGCGGGATCTTCGGTTACCACCGGTTTTACTATGGCCGCCAGCTCACCGGCCTGCTGTGGATGTTGACCGCCGGGCTGTTACTGATCGGCTGGATCGTGGATGCCTTCCTGATTCCTGGCATGAACCGGGACGCCAATAACCAGTTCAAGAGCGGCGAGACCGACTACAGCGTGGCCTGGGTACTGATGCTGTTCCTGGGCATCTTCGGCGCCCACCGCTTCTACATGGGCAAGATCGGCACCGGGGTGCTCTACCTGCTGACGCTGGGCCTACTCGGCTTCGGCGTACTGTATGACCTGTTCACCCTCAATGGCCAGGTCTCCGAACGCAACGGCGAAACCGCCCAGGGCGAGCCGGTTCCTGCCTGATCACGCCGGGAGCAGGCTGTCAGCCTGCTCCGCTTTCTGCCCATCATCTATTACCCAACTGTATTAGAGCCATCCTATGCTGCTGGCCGCTATTCGCCGCTTGTTCTCTGAAGACTACTACGTCCAGATCCACGAGAATCACTACGTCGTCCACTCACTGGACAAACCGGGGGAATCACAAAGCTTTCCCGCTACAGATGCCTTTAGTACGTCACGATTGTTGATCGGTCATTTCATTGTTGCCGAAACACTGTTGCGAGCCTCACTCCGGCAAATGAACGGCGGATCCAGACTGAAAAGCTATCGACTTATCATGCACCCCCGGGACAAGGTAGAAGGCGGTCTTTGTGAGGTAGAAACCCGGGTGCTGCTGGATCTTGCATTCGGAGCAGGCGCTCATGATGCCATCATCTGGGAAAAGGAACCGCTTTCCGCAACGCAGGCCAAAGCCCTGTGGGACAAAACTCAGTAATGCGGCGGCGGTGCATCCTCAATACGTGACGCGGCCATTTCCTCGGACAGGTCCAGCACCCGGTCCACCAGTTTGCGGCACACCTTTTCAAGCTCGTCGATTTTTCCCTGCTGGTCGCTGATCACCTTGTTCAGGTGCTGAACCAGGTCTTCCTGGTAGGCCAGTTTGGTTTCGATATCGACCAGGCGTTCTTCACTCATGATCTGCTCTCGATGGCGTTGGAGCCTTGCTTGCAAGGCGAAGACCCGAAATTACCCCTTCGCCTTGCGAGCAAGGCTCCAACGGCGAAGGGGGAGGCAGCCCCATTGTACTTGCCCGCACGCAATATTGCCGCTAAGGTTTGCCCCGTCTTGGGGGAGTAGTCGCTAGAGCGCTTGAGCCTCCTGGTGGCCGTCAACATAGTTGCGCCTAATGCGCATGGCGTCCACGCCCGCACCCTCGCGGATTGCGGATTGACGAGACCTGAGACATCGCTGGTATTCCGCAGGGGCGGGATTGACCGGTGGTGTCTCTGTGTCGCAATCCCGCCCCTCTGGAAACGTTCATGGAAGCTCTACTCAGCTCATTCCTGCTGGTTGGCCTCGGCGAAATCGGCGACAAGACCCAGCTGTTATCCCTGGCACTGATTCTCAAGTTCCGCAAACCCTGGCCGATCCTGGCAGGCGTACTGGTTGCTACCCTGCTCAACCATGGCGTGTCCGTGTGGTTCGGCGACTGGCTGGCCGGGGCCATTCCCGGAGACTGGCTACGCTGGATTCTCGGCATCAGCTTTATTGGCCTGGGCCTGTGGATGCTGATACCCGACGATGACGAAAAAGTGGATGATGATCCCCGCTTCGGCCCCTTCCTGACCGCGCTGGTACTGTTCTTCATTGCCGAGATCGGTGACAAGACCCAGCTCGCCACCATTGCTCTGGCGGTGCAGTTCAAGGATCAGTTCTGGCCGGTTCTGGGCGGCTCCACCCTGGGCATGATCGCCGCCAACTTGCCCGTCATCTGGCTGGCGCACCAGTTTGGCGGCGACAAACTGGAAACCTGGGCCCACCGAATCAGTGCCGGACTCTTTATCGGGTTTGGCGTTTTCGCGCTGCTCGGTTGATGGACTCCCCCCAAGAATGTGGCCGCGAAAACTCTCATGCAGGGTTTGTGCTTAGAAACTCGTCACTCGCGGCGCCTGTCGCGGTCCAGCGACCACTCCCACAGTGGGCTATCCGACCAAGCCTGCTACAATCCCACCGACCTTGCGTACATGCGTGTTGCATGTACGCCTGTTAGCGAGCAAATTCATGGCCCTGACCGCCACCATTTATAAAGCCGAATTGACCGTGTCCGACATGGACCGGGACTACTACGCCACCCATAATCTGACCGTGGCGTTGCACCCGTCGGAAACCGAATCGCGGATGATGTTGCGGCTGCTGGCCTTTGCCCTGAATGCCCACGAAGACCTGGCCTTTACCCGCGGCCTGTCCAGCACCGACGAGCCGGACCTGTGGCAGCGCAACCCGGACGACACCCTGGAGCACTGGATCGAACTGGGCATGCCCGACGAGAAACGCCTCCGCAAGGCGTGCGGCCTGGCCCGGCAGGTGACGATTTACACCTATGGCGCCCGCGCACCCCAGGTGTGGTGGGACACCATGAAGAACAAGGTGACCCGCTTCAGCAACCTGCACATTGTTCACGTAGACCCGGACAGCGAAGCGACGCTGGCCCCGTTGATGCAGCGCACCATGCAACTGCAATGCATGATCCAGGATGGCCAAATCTGGTTTGGCAGCACCGAACAATCCATGGAGATGGGCCTGACAACCTGGTTTGGCGTCAGCCCCCATCACTGAATCTTCACGCTGCGTCCAATGCCTTCGTGTTACTAGTGCAACCGCCATTTCATTGACAACGGAGACCCCATGTCAGACCTGATTCTGCACCACTACGCCCTGTCCCCCTTTTCCGAAAAGGTGCGGGCCATGCTCGGCTACGCCGGTCTGGACTGGCAATCGGTCACCGTGCGCGAAATGCCGCCGCGGCCACAACTGGCCCCCCTGGCCGGGGGTTACCGGAAAATCCCGGTGGCACAGAGCGGCGCCGATGTATTCTGTGATACCCGCATCATCAGCCAGGAAATTGCCCGCTTGGCCAACAAGCCGGAACTGGTCGCCGACAACTGTGACGCCCAGGTGCAGGAATTTGTCGCCCGGGTAGATCTGGACATCTTTCTCGCCTGCATTATTTCCGCCGGCAACCTGACCCTGCTGCGCAAGGTGCTCAAGGAATCCTCGCTGCTGGATCTGGGACGCCTGTTGTGGGACCGCATCGCCATGGGCAGCAAGGCCAAGGTGAAAACCAACAGCCCGAAACAGATGAAGCGGATGGTCGAAGCCCACCTGACCGATCTGGAGGGGAAGCTGGAATCCCAGTCCTTCCTGTTTGGCGACAGCCCCAACGCCGGCGATTTTTCCGCCTACCATAGCCTGTGGTTCCAGCGTGATCTGGCGGAACAGCCCCGCTTCAAACGCTACCCGAAAGTGAATGCCTGGCTGGATCGCCTGCAGGCCTATGGGCAGGGCAACAGCACCCCGATCAGCGCCGACCAGGCCCTGGAACAGGCCCGTGCCGCCAGCCCCCGTGCCCTGCCCGACTCCACCCAGGACCAGGCACTGCTCGGCAAGATCGTGAGCGTGGCGCCGAACGACTACGGCCGCATTCCGGTGGAAGGCACTCTGGTGGCCAGCACCGATGAGCGCTGGATCGTGGCGCGGGACGAGGACGCCGTGGGCCGGGTGCATGTACACCTGCCACGTCAGGGATTTGTGATCCGGGCGGTCTGACGGATCACTCATTCAACCGTTGGAGCCTTGCTTGCAAGGCGAAAGGCTTTATTTTGACGCCGTGCCAACGGCTGATCTTTCGCTTTGCGAGCAAAGCTCCAACGGGAACTTGCTGCCATCAGGATCCATTTACAGGCTGCGCTGATTCACCCGTTTCATTAATTCTTCAGCGCTTTCCTTGCGCTCGGAATAACGATCGGTGAGGTAGTCGCTGCGGTCGCGGGTAAGCAGGGTGAACTTCACCAGCTCTTCCATCACATCGACAATACGATCATAGAAACCGGATGGTTTCATGCGGTCGTTTTCATCGAACTCAAGAAACGCTTTCGGCACCGACGACTGATTGGGGATGGTGAGCATGCGCATCCAGCGGCCCAGCACGCGGAGCTGGTTGACCGCATTGAACGATTGCGAGCCGCCACACACCTGCATCACCGCCAGGGTCTTGCCCTGGGTAGGACGCACCGCCCCCAGCGACAGGGGAATCCAGTCGATCTGCGCTTTCATGATGCCGGTCATGGCGCCATGGCGTTCCGGCGAGCACCACACCATCCCCTCACTCCAGGTCACCAGATCACGCAGCTCCTTCACCTTGGGGTGGCTGGCATCCTCACTGTCCGGCAGCGGCAGGCCGTCGGCATGAAAAATCCGCGGTTCGGCTCCCATGGCCTCCAGCAGACGGGCAGCTTCCTCCACCGCCAGACGGCTGAAGGACCGCTGGCGCAATGAACCGTACAACAACAGGATGCGCGGCTTGTGAGTGGACGGCTGATCCCGGAATACCTTTTCTGTGGTGGGGACCTGGAAACAATCGTTATCGAGATTGGGTAGATCTTTCATCGACGCTCTCATTGTTTGTCGGAGCCCATGCCTGGGGCAAGACCGTAGCGAGGCGCGAGTTGCGAAAACCGGGGTTCAAACCGCGTTACTCGAACCTCGCAACTTGATCGCCATGCAAGCATGGGCTCCTACAGGGTTACGCAGGATTTTCTTCGAACCAGTGGGGGGTGCGATTCACGATCGCCACCAGCGTCAGCATCACCGGCACTTCCACCAGCACGCCCACCACCGTGGCCAGAGCGGCGCCGGAGTGCAGGCCGAACAGGCTGATGGCCACGGTGGTGGGCGTGCTGGTGGAAGTGCCGGTGA
>NZ_LWEJ01000044.1:0-395 GCF_001635525.1 Alcanivorax sp. HI0007 | reverse complement strand
AAATATAAATTAGGAGTATGAGATGGGCAACGTTAACGAAAGTTTGAAAACCCTGCTGCAGGCCGATGGCGCCATGTGCGCTGCTATTGTGGACGCCAACAGTGGCATGATGCTGGGCCATGAAGGCACAGGGCTCGATCTGGAACTGGCCGCCGCCGGCAATACCGAAGTGGTGCGCGCCAAAATGAAGACCATGAAATCCCTGGGTCTTAACGACGCGATTGAGGATATCCTCATTACGCTTGGCAGCCAGTATCACATCATTCGTCCGGTCGCGAAGAATGAGGGGCTGTTCATGTACCTGGTGCTGGACAAAGCCAAATCCAACCTGGCCCTGGCGCGCCGCAACTGCCAGCAAGTAGAAGCCTCGCTGTCAGTCTAATGCGGGCCCCTGG
>NZ_LWEJ01000043.1:0-1385 GCF_001635525.1 Alcanivorax sp. HI0007 | reverse complement strand
CCGGCAAGGGGGGCGGGCGGGGCACGCAAGTCATTGTTGAGTATGGCTCTTTACTGATCGGGCTTGCGCGTTGCCGCTTTTTTTACGCCCGCCCCCCTTGCCGGGCCGACCTGCTGCCGATCCTTTGCTATACTGCGCCGCGATATGGATACCCCGTTGATTGAGCATTTGGAGTGAATAGATGGTCGCTTTGGTCAAGCCGCATGGTGCGGACGCATTGAAACCCCTTTACGTTGCTGATGAAGATGCCCGCGTTGCCTTGCAGCAGGAAGCGGAATCTCTGCCTTCAGTGGTGATCAGCTCGGCCGCTGCCGCCAATGCGGTGATGATGGGTGCCGGTTACTTCACCCCGCTGACGGGCTACATGAACAAGGCTGACATGCTGTCGGTGGCGGAAAACATGACCACTGCCGATGGTCTGTTCTGGCCGGTGCCGATCGTCAACATGCTGAAGGATGTCAGCGCCATTGAAGGTGCCAAGCGCATAGCCCTGCGCGACCCCAATGTGGAGGGCGAGCCGGTGATCGCGGTGATGGATGTGGCGGCGATCGAGGAAGCCTCCGACGCCGAACTGGAAGCCGTTGCCGAGCAGGTCTTTGCCACCAATGACAAGGAGCACCCGGGTGTGGCCAATTTCCTGGCCGCCGGCAACTTTATCGTGTCCGGTGACATCCAGGTCCTCAATTACTCCTATTTCGCCGACGATTTCCCCGATACCTTCCGTACCGCGGTTTCCATTCGCAATGAGTTCGTTGAGCGTGGCTGGAGCAATGTGGTCGCGTTCCAGACCCGTAACCCCATGCACCGCGCCCATGAAGAACTGTGTCGCATGGCCCAGGAGGCGCTGAACGCCGACGGTATCCTGATTCATATGCTGCTGGGCAAATTGAAGAAGGGTGATATTCCGGCTGACGTGCGTGATGCCTCAATCCGCAAGATGGTGGAAGTGTACTTCCCGCCCAACACCGTGATGATCACCGGGTACGGGTTTGACATGCTGTACGCGGGCCCCCGTGAGGCGGTGTTGCATGCGGTATTCCGCCAGAACTGTGGCTGCAGCCATTTGATCGTTGGCCGTGACCATGCAGGGGTGGGTGATTATTACGGCGCTTTCGATGCGCAAACCATCTTCCAGGAAAAGGTGCCGGCCGGTGCCCTGGAAATCAAGATCTTCGAGGCGGATCATACCGCCTATTCCAAGAAGCTTGATCGTGTGGTCATGATGCGTGATGTACCGGACCACACCAAGGACGACTTTGTGCTGCTGTCAGGTACCAAGGTGCGTGAGATGCTGGGCCAGGGCATTGCCCCGCCGCCGGAGTTCTCTCGTCCGGAAGTGGCCCAGATCCTGATGGACTACTACCAGGCGCTGGACGCCGACAAGT
>NZ_LWEJ01000042.1:0-217 GCF_001635525.1 Alcanivorax sp. HI0007 | reverse complement strand
AGCGAGGGGGACGAAAAACCGCATCAGGTCACCCTCACACGCGACAAGATCCAGCTGCACAGCGTCAAATCACGCATGCTGGAACCGGGAATGGGCTATTTGCGGATTTCCCAGTTCCAGAACAACACCGGCGACGATGCCCGCAAGGCACTGGACAAGCTGGCCAAGGAAGATACATTGCGCGGCCTGGTGCTGGACCTGCGCAACAACCCCGGCG
>NZ_LWEJ01000041.1:0-694 GCF_001635525.1 Alcanivorax sp. HI0007 | reverse complement strand
CCGCCCCCGGAGCCACAGCCAACCGTGTTGTGGCTGGCGGGTTCGCTACCGGTCTGGTCCGAGCCGCTGCGCAAGCAGGGCATCATAATGGGGCTGTGCGGTGCCCCTCTGTATCCAGAGTCCCTGGCCGGGCTCAAGCATCTCAATCGACTTCCCCAGGTACAGGCTCGTCGTGAGGTGGCTCGTCAGGGCTGGCACGAAGGGCTGCTGCTCAGTTGCCGTCGCCAGCCCCTGGAAGCCACGGCGATGAATCTGTTTGCCCGCTTCGATGATCATTGGTGGACACCTGACTTGCTGGCCGCCCGAGCCGGCGTGGCCGGGGTAATGCGCCAGTGGCTCATGGCGCATCTGGCCGCGCGGGGGGAAACGGTGGCCTGTGATTTGAGGCCGCTGTCACAGCTTCACGGCGCTCGCGGTGTGTTTTTGTGCAACAGTGTTGTCGGCGTGCTCCCGGTGCGTAAACTGGCGCAATGGCAGTGGCCGGTGCTGGATTCAGTGTTGCAATTGCAACGCTCTGCCGACGCGCTTTTTCTGCCAGGATAAATCCGCGGGCAATCTGTGAGAGACAATCAGACGCAATCCGTCACTTGCCGACGAAAGCGCCTCTGAATGGTCTGGGCTTTCCACTCAGCTCCCTGTTATCCGCAGTGCTATCGTTACCACTTTGGCAAAGTATTTATTTCATTCGGCAACA
>NZ_LWEJ01000040.1:0-325 GCF_001635525.1 Alcanivorax sp. HI0007 | reverse complement strand
CGGTGTCCCGGCGGGACAGTTCCTTGGCCAGCTTGACCCGCTGGGCTTCGCCGCCGGACAGGGTGGTGGCCGCCTGCCCCAGTTTTACATAGCTCAGGCCCACATCCATCAGGGTCTGCAGCTTGCGGGCCAGGGAGGGCACCGCATCAAAGAATTCCCGGGCGTCTTCGATGGTCAGATCCAGCACCTCGAAGATGTTCTTGCCTTTATAGGTGATCTCCAGGGTTTCCCGGTTGTAGCGTTTCCCTTCGCAGACCTCACAGGGCACATAGATATCCGGCAGGAAGTGCATTTCTACCTTGATAACCCCATCACCCTGACAGGC
>NZ_LWEJ01000039.1:0-1207 GCF_001635525.1 Alcanivorax sp. HI0007 | reverse complement strand
AGTTTCACGTGCTCCGACCTACTCGATTTCACCTGATCAGATTTTCGGATACGGGGCTATCACCCACTATGGCCGGCCTTCCCAGACCGTTCTCCTAATCTTTCACAGACTTAAGGGCTAATCCGCGTTCGCTCGCCGCTACTGACGGAATCTCAATTGATTTCTGTTCCTACGGGTACTTAGATGTTTCAGTTCCCCGCGTTCGCCTCGCATACCTATGTATTCAGTATGCGATACCTGCCTTATGACAGGTGGGTTTCCCCATTCGGAAATCTCCGGATCAAAGGTTGTTTGCTACCTCCCCGAAGCTTATCGCAAGCTACAACGTCCTTCATCGCCTCTGGCTGCCAAGGCATCCACCGTGTACGCTTAATCACTTGACTATATAACCCAAAACAGTCTCTTCACTGCCCGCCTTTCGACTGACAACTCCAATCCCGTCCAGGTTGTTCATCGTGATAACGATTCACCATAAAGACACAAGTGTCAGAGATACTTCTTAGACGCTTGCGTATTCATTGAATACTTGGACTTCTCATTTCCCAAATTTTTAAAGAGCAAACCGAATCATAAAGATTGCGGTATCCGACTAAAAAGTCAGAAGCAAGCAAGACAATGCTTGATTCTGACTTCTTCAGCGCTTTCCAACCCATTGCAGCAAGCTGGTGGAGCCTAGCGGGATCGAACCGCTGACCTCCTGCGTGCAAGGCAGGCGCTCTCCCAGCTGAGCTAAGGCCCCAAAACCGTGCTGAAATTGGTAGGTCTGGGCAGATTTGAACTGCCGACCTCACCCTTATCAGGGGTGCGCTCTAACCAACTGAGCTACAGACCTATAGAAAGCGTCTACACCCTTCAACTACAGACAAGCAAACGTGTGGGCCCTGAACGGAACAGAGGTCTTCGTCGTTAAGGAGGTGATCCAGCCGCAGGTTCCCCTACGGCTACCTTGTTACGACTTCACCCCAGTCATGAACCACACCGTGGTAATCGTCCTCCCGAAGGTTAGACTAACTACTTCTGGTGCAATCCACTCCCATGGTGTGACGGGCGGTGTGTACAAGGCCCGGGAACGTATTCACCGCGACATTCTGATTCGCGATTACTAGCGATTCCGACTTCATGGAGTCGAGTTGCAGACTCCAATCCGGACTACGAACAGTTTTAAGGGATTTGCTTGGCCTCGCGACTTCGCTGCCCTCTGTACTGC
>NZ_LWEJ01000038.1:0-2836 GCF_001635525.1 Alcanivorax sp. HI0007 | reverse complement strand
CTGGCGGCTGCCAGAGAACAACTGGCGTCGCTGAGTGGTTTCCGGGTGGACCTGGTGGAAGTGGCTGATGCGCTCACCGATATCAATTACGTGACGTATGGAGCCGGGCATACCTTCGGCATTGACCTGAACGCCACTTGCGAGGAAGTGCATCGCAGCAATATGAGCAAGCTGGGTGCGGATGGCAAACCGGTGAAAGACGAGCGCGGCAAGGTGCTCAAAGGGCCGGCCTATTCGCCGCCGGCGCTGGCGCCGGTTTTGGCCCGGCAGGGGCAAAACGACGCGGGATGAACCGCAACGTTGAGTCGGCGGATGCAGTGCCAGTGCTACCCTGCCGGCCGGCAGCGAGTGACGAGGTACGCGTCGCGAAAAGTAATACGGGTTTGCCTTTCGATAGTCGTACTTCGTCACTCGCGCCTGATGAAGTACCTGTAAGCCAGCGTCGTCCTCACGGTCCTAAATCTGCAGAGTCATCCCCGCCGGCAACCGGTCGGTCAGAATTTCAAACGCCCCGCCATGGGCACTGTGCAGCACCCGTTCCGGGCGTCCGCGGCGGGTCAGGGTCACGTTGACGCTGGCCAGTTTGCTGTTCAGGCAAATCTTGTTGCCGCCAGGTGGGTTGTAGTAGGTGAGCGCAGCCACCCGGTCCGCTATCGTCGTCATGCTGATGCCCAATTCGGCATTGCCGTTCCGGGTGTGCAGGCTCCACTGGAAAGGGCGGTAGTGCGCGTTGGCCCGCACCGCCCGTGACAGACTGTTGAAAAGCAGGGTTTCTCCATCCAGTCGCAGGGCGGCAATGGACAATTGCGGGCTGTACAGTGGGCCCAGCTTTACCTGGGCAGTGGCACATTCCAGAAAGGCGTCCGGGGCATTATCGAAACCCGCCACCTGGCCCCAGGCATAGCGGTCAGTGTGCTGGCTGCCCCAGTTATGGTTTTCACTGCCGGGCCAATGATCCAGCACAAGGGTTTTCCCATTCAGGCTCAGGGTGCCGCTGAGGCGGATATGGGGGCGGCTGACCAGGGACTTGGCCTTGGGAAGAGAGCGTTGGTAGAAGCGCTCCGGCAGAAACAGCAGCGGTGCCTCTCCGTCATCGTAGTGCAGATCCCAGCACAATTGGTCGCTGCCCTGTTGCAGTTGTCCCTGCAGAACACCTGGCGCCAGGTGGTTGTTGCCAGCATCCACTTGCATCTGTGAGGTGCTGAACCGGCACTCTTGCAGAGGAAATTCCTCCTTGAAGGCATGGGTCCGCTGGCGGCTGCCATCACTCCATACCGCCCACACTTCCCCCAGGGCCGGGCGCTGATCCTGGGCGCGGAACAGGGTGTAGCGAATCCAGATGGCCTGGGGCTTGTGCGGGTGATTGGCGCGTACAAACCAGGATTCGTAATGGCCGCCCTCGGCAGGGGCCTGCAGGCCGTAGTAGGGAATCATCGGGTACTCCTTGCGGTGGCTGATCAACGGGAGGAGCTGACGCCATGATCTTGCTGGTAAGCCTGTTGTTCGTCCACCAGCCGTAAGGCGGTGAACGGAAAGGCCAGCATGCTTTCCCGATAGGCCACTTCCGCCTGGCCAATGGCCTGCTGGTTCCGGTAGACCGTCATCGGGCAGGTGATCAAGGAAGCGAGCAGGCCGTTGCGACCGTAGTGTTTCTTGCCTTCCACTCGCAGCATTCCCAGCGTTGGGTGGCTGAAATTGAGCCAGTAATGGGGGCCGCTCAGATGAATGGTCAGTTCCCCTTCGCAGGAGAAGTCCTGCCCGTCCAGGGTAACGGTGCCGCGAAAGTAACGGGGGGCGCTGACGCTGAAGATACGGGTGGTAAAGGCGCGGATCTGGAAGGCGAAGGGTTGCTGGTGGCCCGGATCGTCCAGTCGCAGCCAGCCGCTCATGCGTTCCTTGAGTAACAGGCCCAGAGTCATGCGTATTCTCCTTGTGGTGGTGTATGGGTGTAATCTGTGTCGTTGAGCAGTTCCCGGGCCATCATGTTGGCGGCCCGGCTGGCCATGGCCATGATTGTCACCTGGGGGTTGGCACCCAAACTGGTGGGGACGCTGGCGCCATCCATCACAGACAAGCCCGGGTAGCCGAATACCCGATGACGGCTGTCACAGACCCCGTCCCGGGGCGAAGCAGCAATGCGGGCCGTGCCCAGGGGGTGATAGGCGCTGATCAGGAAGTCCGTGGGTTTCAGGGGAGAGCGCAAAAAGCGTTCCAGCTCGGTGCGGTTATGGATGCGAACGATACGATTCAGACCGGGAATCAGCACCTGTTCGGCACCGGCATCCAGATACCAGCAGGCCAGGGCATGGATGCCGCGTTTGAACAGGGCAAAATCCTGTCGGTTCATGTGGTAGCGGATCAGCGGCAGCCCGCGGCGCGGGCCCCGACGAACCCGCCCCTCGCTGGTGTCGCGGATCATGAAGCCGAAATAGGCAGTGTGCGGATAGTCTTCGGTAAAGCGCACCCAGTCCTGGCCAACCAGGGGATTGAGCAGACTGTGGCCGGCCAGGGGAATGGTGCCACCCTCGAACATCAGTCCCTGCTCTTCCCAGTCTGAGACACCGTAGCCCTGGGGGATGCTGCGGCTGTTGGCAAGATCCCGGTCCGGGAACAGGGCATTGACCACGCCCGCCGGATGCAGCGTCAGGTGGCGACCCAGATGAGGGTTGCGGACTCCCTGTTGTCGCAGGAACAGGGGGGTGAACAGGCTGCCCATGGCAACAATGGTTTGCTGGCAGGTCAGGCTCAGGTTGATCGGGCGACCGTCAGCATTTTCCCCGCGGGCGATGACGCCGGTAATGCGGTTACCTTGTCGCTGCAGTCGCTCGGCCCGGAA
>NZ_LWEJ01000037.1:0-1808 GCF_001635525.1 Alcanivorax sp. HI0007 | reverse complement strand
GGAAGACTTCGCAGGCCTGACCAAGCAGCAGGTAGTCGGTGATCTGCTCTATAGCACGATCCTCAGTTATTTCGCCCTGAATGACATGCAGGACAAGATTGGCGAAAAGCAGGCCCACAGTGTGGGCTACCGTGCCCCCAGCTACGGTCTGTTCAAAACCAGCCTGTCTCCGGTCTACTTCTACGGCATTCCCCGCAACGTCAAAGCCACCGGCCTGACTATGGACGTGGATCGCTTCGCGGGAACACGCGTCGACAAGGATGGTAATGTGGAACGCCGGCTGGCGTTCAACCGTGCCCGTGGTGCCCGGCTATCAGCTATGGAACACCTGGTACCGGAACAGATGTACAGCACGGATGATGCCCCCGCACACGGTATCAGCGCAGTCAAAGCCATCCAGCTTGCCGCCGCCGAAGGGCAGAAAATTTGGACGATTACCCAGGGCAACCTGGATCAGGCCTTGGCTGGTATCGAGTTGTCTGATGAAGTGGAAACGGATATCCGTAATTCAGTGTATGCGGGCAAGGAAGTGACTGCCCATGAGAGGCCTGTGAATTTCTTTGGAAGTGAGTCCTCCGGTTATATTGTGCTGGATCCCTATAGTGGGGCTGGGGCTTATTTGATTGAGGGGGGTGAGAATGGGGGAAGGCTGAAAGCCGGCCCGGTTGCGCGATTTATGTTTTCGGCTGGAGTTGCGGATTCACTAGGAGCAAAGCTTTTAAAGCGTTTTGGTATTCTTAACATGGTCCTGACCTTGGTGGATTTGGTTTACTCTATCTCTGATGCTTTAGATGAGTGTGATGCTCATCCTATAGTACAAGCGTTGCTTGTTGTGTTTATGGTTACGATGTTTGCTTTTTTTACATATTTAGTTATTACATTTACGGCAGGGCTTGCGGGGGCTATTATCCCCTTGATTATAGGCGAGATGATGGGGATTTTTCAGTCTCAGATTAACGAATTGGCAAGAAAGTATGCGTGTTTAGGGTGATTTGTGAAAAATAAAAATATAGAAGTTTTTACTTTGTGGGGTGTTCATTTGTTTTCCTTATTGGTTGTTCTTGTTTATGCCTTTTTATTTATGGAGCGCTGTCTTTTTGATGGTGTTGAAAAGGGAGAGGTCGTAGTTCTGTCTGAAGGGTTTTCTCCGCCGTGGTATAAAGCGTATCGTTTCTCGGATTTTGAGGATGCGGAGGCTGCAATAAATGGAGTGAACTTTTCGGTTCCCTCTGAAGTGGCTGATGAAATAAGCGGAAAAAAAGTTGATTTTGTTTATGGTAAGTATACTGGTGTGGCGTATGAGGTTTCAGATGATAAGAATGTTTATTGGAGGCTGTTCTCATTTTTTAATGTATTCATAGTGATATTTCTCGCTATTTTTTTATTAACAGTTATAAAAGAGCTTGAACTTGTTTGTCTTATGGCATTTGTTTTTTCAATGAGAATGTTGTTTCAGATATTATGATTTTTGAAGGATGATTTTTTTATTTGAAAAATAAAATGACAGGCTTAAATGCGCTAATCAAATAATGTGCGCCAATTCGGGGTCTTGGTCACAGCGACCACCAATACCGCCATGGGGCCCGAGCTGCAATCCAGAATGAGCTACTGACAACCCAACCAGTGCTGGCATACCAGTCAGAACGAAGCCGTTGCCGGCGAATGCAGAGCCCTGGCGCTGAATCTGCAAGGCATCAGTCAGAGCCAGGCCCAAGACTTGCAGACCGACTTGGAAAGCACTCGGCAAAAACTCGAAGCAGAAGACTTCGTCCTGAATGATATACAGGACAAGATTAGTGAAAAGAAGG
>NZ_LWEJ01000036.1:0-1812 GCF_001635525.1 Alcanivorax sp. HI0007 | reverse complement strand
ACCGGCGGCGCCTCCAAGGTGTACCTGTATACGTCCAATCCGGATGTGGCCACCGGCGACGGCATCGCCATGGCCTGGCGGGCCGGCTGCCGGGTGGCCAACATGGAATTCATGCAGTTCCACCCCACCTGCCTGTACCACCCCAAGGCCAAAAGTTTTCTGGTCACCGAGGCCATTCGCGGCGAAGGTGGGCACCTGCTGTTGCCCAGCGGTGAGCGCTTCATGCATCGCTTTGATGAACGCGGAGAACTGGCCCCCCGGGACGTGGTAGCCCGCGCCATCGACCATGAAATGAAGCGCCTGGGGGCGGACTGTCTGTATCTGGATATCAGCCACAAGCCGGCGGATTTCATTATCGAGCACTTCCCCACCGTCTACGCCAAGTGTCTGCAACTGGGCCTGGATATCACCCGCGATCCCATGCCGGTGGTGCCTGCCGCCCACTACACCTGCGGCGGCGTGATGATCAACGAAAACGGCCAGACCGATGTGCCCGGTCTTTACGCCATCGGCGAAACCAGCTTCACCGGCCTGCACGGCGCCAACCGCATGGCCAGCAACTCCCTGCTGGAGTGTCTGGTCTATGGCAAGGCCTCAGCCGAACACATCGGCGCCACCCTGGCCGACGTGCCGGAACCCCGCGAGCACAAGGAATGGGATGAATCCCAGGTCACCGATTCCGACGAGGACGTGGTGATCAGCCATAACTGGGATGAACTGCGCCGCTTCATGTGGGATTACGTGGGTATCGTGCGCACGGAAAAACGCCTGGAGCGGGCCCTGCACCGGGCCGAGCTGCTGAGAAACGAAATCGCCGAGTATTACAGCAACTATCACATCAGCAACGACCTGCTGGAGCTGCGCAACCTGGTGGTGATCGCCGAACTCATCATCCGCTCCGCCATGCAACGCAAGGAAAGTCGGGGGCTGCATTTCATGCGCGATTATCCCGGCACGAATGACGAGGTGGTGGATACGGTGCTCACACCGGACCTCAGTTAACAGTGAACAACGCGCGAGACAGGCTGCAGGTTCTCTGTTGCGCATTACGCCGCACCCAGAGGTTTGGTGCTGTGCCTGCCTATCCTGCGATGCAGGAGCGTCGCTGGCGGGGCGGTCATCTCATCGACAGGTCGCAATCGCGCCGCCAGCGACGCTCCTACTGACAGAGTGGCAGTCGCCGATACAGGTATTTGTAGGGTGCACTGAGCCTAAGGGAACTGCACCAATCCAACGCCCGATGGTGCAGTTCGCTTAGCCTCAGTGCACCCTACCTGCAAGCCCTGTTTTCCGGTTTTGCAACGCAAGAGGCCGCACCCAATGCCTGGGCGCGGCCTCTTGCGTTTGACGATAACAACGATGCGGGCTCGCGCCAATGTTAACTATTCACTGTTCACTATTAACTGCTTTTAACTGCTTTTAACTGCTTTTCCTGTTGGTCCACAGCCACTGATAAAACGGCTGCAGCTGCGCCCGGGGGGCCTGGTCGTCGAACAGGTGCAACCAGCCTTTCGGGGTCTGGATGGCCATCCAGGGGCCGACGCGCAGTACCCGGCGAGGTTGTTCCAGTTCCTGCCAGTGACGGCCGATGAGGGTGAGACCCTGTTCGTGGAGTTCCATCTGGGACAGCTGCGGCGGCTGCCAGCCTCTCATAAGCAGCGGTAACGCCAGCAATAGCAGCACCAGCGCCCACCAGGGCATTTGCGTCAGCAGGATTGCCGGCACCACCCCAATCACCGCCAGCCACTTCAGCCGGGCGGGATAGCGGGAGGGGCTCAGCTCAAGCTTTTTTCGCGGAGACCAGGGCAAGGA
>NZ_LWEJ01000035.1:0-65491 GCF_001635525.1 Alcanivorax sp. HI0007 | reverse complement strand
ATCAAAATAGACTGTACCCGCAGGCCCGGGATAGGAAAACTTACTTTGATCCCCTCTCCACACTAATCGATTAAGAATATCTCTCAAAGCTTGATTATCGATAATATCAACGACCGCTTTCAAAAGTTCAGCCGACTCCTGCTTGGGATTAGTAGTCGTAAATGATCGGTAAAAGGTAGCTTTTATATAATTTTCTAAATTTTGAATATCCCCACCAAACCTTTCCCGGCCACTCACAATCCTGTTTATAAAGGGGGTCTGCGTATTTGCCGTTGCCTTAAAAAGAATTGCTAGCGTTTCTTTATTCCAAAACTCCCCTTCTGCCAGGGGAAATCTAACGCCATCATCATTTCTCGTATCTAAGTTGAATGTTGTTTTATCTTCCTGATTAACTAACTGATTCCCTGTATATTCGCCATTAAAGTCTATTACTGCAAATGTACTTTTCCCTCTAATAAGCGCTTTTTTGTTTGCGAATAACGTTGTATATAGCTTAGCCAGTGTATTTGACTTACCACTTCCTGTATTCCCAAAAATTCCTATATGCGTATTGAATAGCCTTTTCCATGGCAAAGAAATTGGAAGCCCTTCCTTAAGCATTTCACCAATAACGAATCCGTCTTCCTGGCCTGGCCCGAAAATAGTTTCAATCATTGACTCAGAAGAAAGGTATGCTGGATCCTTGATCATAGGTAGATATTTGACACCCTCATAGAACTTTTCTTCCTGAAAATATCCTATTGGTCGAACATCTACCTTTCTTATATACAAGACTTTTTGGTTATCCGTCTCGAAACGCTTTTCGTCGAGGTATTCTCCTTCAACGCGGCACACAATATCCCTGAAACCCCGTCGAATAATTACATATTCACGGATCGATATTCCTTTGTACTTATCGCCGTTATAAAAAAGCGTATCCTTACTTGACTCATCAAATATTCTTAATACTACCTTTACACCATTGACCTCGATTACTTCACCAACCTGAATCGTCATTAGATAGCTCCTGACGTTCCTGCTGATGTAAATACTTCGGAATTGAACTTGGTAAAATCCAAATCTTCATCAAAAGCAATACAAACCACATTCGAGTATTCGCTGAAACGAGCCTCCATTACATTCTTTTCTGACTCATTAAAGCAGCAAACAAAAAGTTGAAGTGTGGGATTCGACAGGGATCGTTGAACTAAATGCAATATATGCTCATCAGAAAATGAGAACCCAAATGTAATTAATACTGTATTTTGCTTTTCAAGCTCATAACTTAATAGACGCAGCATCTGATAGTAATGCTCTTCAAATACAGTCTCGTGAAACTTCCATTTTGTTGGATTTACAATGGGTAATTTATCATAAGCATCCCAAAAGGGCTCAATCTCAGCAATATCTGCCTGCAAGCCCACCACATCTAAGTAGACCTTCGAATCATCATCGATAATTTCGGAGAGGGCATCAACAGGAGAATTCTTTATAATGTTTATTTTCATGTCTTCTGCGGAGACTAAATAGTCAATCTGGATACGATCAGCCTGTTTTCTCCAATAAACGGAGCCATGCAAATTAATTAGATTTATCTGAGGAATTTCTGTTTTGTGCTGGTTAAATATTCCCGTTTCGTAAGTAAATGAATTGAAGTTCCGTGCATGCAAATAGCGCTTTTTAAATCCTATCGCTCCATCATTGAGAACAAAGTTGATCTTATCTTGATAGATTAATCGATCAGCAGCATGAACAATGCAGCCGTCATAGTTCGTGGTAAAGACATTACTATTCTTAGTAGATGATTGGCTTCGGCCCATACAGTACAGAACCGTTCTTAAGAAAGAAATATAGTTATCTAATACTGTCTGTTGCGCAGGGCCAAGGTTATCGAAATCAATTTCCATGGCCGGCTCTATACACATTTTGTAGTAATGCATAAAGAGGAGAGCGTCTACTTCTCGCTCTTTTTCATCCTTTAATCGAGTTGATAGCGTTTCAATAGTGAAAGCATCTCCACCTTCGTCTTTAACTCGCAAAGCGAGGGTGGGGAGCAATCCCACGCTCGCTCCAGAACCGATGAGAAAGTTAATATTCTTGTCGTAAATTTCCTCTAATTTTATTCGTTCAGTCATTTTTCTTCCTTGGAGGGTTATTTTTAGACTGTGCAAATTCCGGGGAAAATTTACTTAATTTAGATCCGCTTTGGGTCGAAAGTGAACTTACTGGCCCCACCGTATAACACCGTAAGCAGGCGCGTGAAAACCAAAGCGAAGCGGCGGTTTTCACGTCGCCCTGCCTTACCTTGTCAAAAGTCAAGGAGCTCCCCCATAGTCATAACGGACGGGTCTTTGAGAATAGCACCAGCCATAATCAAATTTAGCGCATTTGTGTGAGACTGAAATCTGCCATATTTACCAATTATTTCGTGCGGGATAAGGTACGCCTCAATGATGCTGTAGTCTTGATCAAAGATCACCGCGATAAGATAGTCAAAATCAGATTCATCGTATTTCCGTATGGCACTTAGCTGACGCGAATTATTTTCGGGGGTAACCCTACGGGATTTTATCTGAAACCGTACACCTTGATCCGAAATTGCGTCATATCCTGCTCTCGAATTTGCCGCAAGATGCAAGTTCATTTTCTTGGCTATCATCCACTCAGCAAAATCTCCGAGTGGCGCATTGTTAGTTCTAACGATTCCTCGATCTTTAAGTTCATCAATAATTGCCGAGTATTTTCTCAGTAGCTCAACAGGATCTAATTTAGTTAAGTCTTCCATAGTCAGTGACTTTTAACGCCGCGCACACCGGCCGAGCGTAGCGAGGTCAAGGCCACAAAGTGGCCGATGGTGCTGCGCCTTGTTAGGGCTATACCTTCTTCCATTCATGCCGTACAGCCCTCTGGCCAAGTTCCTTAATTTTGTCATTTGCATTATGAAATTCCTGGTAATCTTCGATTCCATGCAAAACCAACACAACAGCATCATTGATATTCTTGAGGAGATCCTTGTAGATGTCTTCCCCAGAATTAACCATGAAATTTATTCTGTTTTGCAAAGCACTGAGTTCAGACAAGTGCCTCTCATACTCTGGAGTTCCAGAGAATCCGTGCTCATTTGTGAACTCATGAAGCACGTCTAGCTTCGTTGTTAGTTCAACAAGCGTATCCCGAAACATATAGATCCACTTCTCTCTCATCATGGAAAGAGACTGCTGCCTAGCAACCTTAGACTGGAAGTATGGTCCAGCAATAAGTGCAACCATTGACACAACTATCGCCAGAAATGGAGATATCTCTTTCAGGGTAGTGATCCAATCCATATTTCTGCCCTAACAGCGCATTCAATTACAGATGCGATATATCACTTTGCTGTACATCCCCGATCTACCCTAGTCCAAAAACCCCAAAAAACCGTCTATCAATCAGTGACTTGCCCTACAAGAAGAAATCACTCTCAACAGACTTTTCTTGCACTTGCATGTTGAACGGGAATTTTTACTCTGACTTTTCTTGCATCCGCTTTTCTGAAAACCCACTTTATCTCAGTCACTTACAAATTTATGTAAGCCATATCCTACAAATGCAACGTGCGCGCGGGTGAAAAACGGGCCGTTACCCCCGGCCAGAAAGGCCGGGGGTAACGGTTTATCGCTGCAATTCCGTCGCCTTCCTCCTCGAAAACACCCCATAAAGACTAGGCAACACCAACAACGTCAAGGCCGTGGCCGACACCAGCCCACCCACAATCACTACCGCCAATGGCCGCTGCACCTCGCTGCCCACACCCGTCGCCAACAGCATGGGAATCAACCCCAGCATGGAAGTTAGCGCGGTCATCAGTACCGGTCGCAGGCGCGAGACGGCCCCTTCGAAGATCGCCGTGTCCAGCGTTTCGCCATCGCGCAGGCGATGATTAATGGCTTCCACCATCACTACTCCATTGAGTACCGCTACCCCGAACAGAGTAATAAAGCCCACGGAACTGGGCACGGACAGGTATTGGCCGCTGATCGCCAGGGCGAGGATGCCGCCGATGAGTGCCAAAGGCACGTTGACCAGGATCAGGGCGGCCTGGGCCACGGAGCCGAAGGCGAAGTAGAGCAACAGGGCGATCAGACCCACGGCCACGGGGACCACCATGGCCAGGCGTTGCTGGGCGCGCTGCTGGTTTTCGTACTGACCGCCGATGTCCACGCTGTAGCCGGCGGGCAGGTCCACGTCGCTGTCGATGGCGCGTTGAATGTCGGCCACTACCGAACCCATGTCGCGACCGGCCACGTTGGCCTGGATGACCACGCGGCGTTGCACATCGTCGCGGCTGATTTGCGGCGGGCCGGACACCAGGGACACGTCTGCCACCTCCATGAGCCGCACCCAGGCACCGTCGGCGGCTTTCAGGCGCAGGTTGCGGATGGCCTCGGCGTTGTTGCGGGCGTTTTGTTCCAGCCGCACATAGATGTCGTAGCGTTCGTTGCCGTTGATCACCTGCCCGGCGCTGCCGCCACCGAGGCCATTGCTGACCAGATCCATGACCTGATTAACGCTGAGCCCATAGCGGCTGAGGGCGTTGCGATCCGGGGTGACCACCAGTTGGGCTTCCCCGGCGATCTGTTCCAGTTGCACGTCGGTGGCTCCGTCCACGGCTTTCACGGCCTGGGTAATGGCCTCGCCTTTTTCCTGCAATACGGCGAGATCCGGGCCGAACAGTTTGATGGCCAGCTGGGCTTTGACGCCGGAGAGCAGTTCGTCCACGCGCATGGCGATGGGCTGGGAAAAGTTGAGCAACAGGCCCGGATGCACTGCGAGTTTTTGCTGAATTTTTTCCTGCAGCTCGAGACGATTGCTGGCGCTTTCCCATTCACTCACTGGCTTGAGGCCGATGTAGATTTCCACGTTGCTCACCGGCTCCGGGTCGCCACCGATTTCCGCGCGGCCTACCCGGCTGAGCGCATAGGTGACTTCCGGGAAGGTCATGATTTCCTGTTCCAGTTTTTCGCCCACGGCTAACGCGGTATCGAGGCTGGAGGACGGCGCCAGGGTCACGCGCAGGGCCAGGGTGCCTTCTTCCAGTACCGGCACGAACTCGGTGCCGATAAAGGGGGTGGTGGTCAGCGCCAGGGCGAACAGCCCTACCGCGCCGCCGATGACCGCCTTGCGCGCCTGCATGGCTCTGGCCAGCACGGCCCGGTAGCGGGCTTCCAGCCACAGCATCAGCCGGTTGGGTTTGTCTTCCACGCCGTGGCGGAACAGGAAGCCCGCCAGGGCCGGCACCACGATCAACGCCACCAGTACGGCGGCGGCCATGGCGAGCATGATGCTGATGGCCATGGGCACGAACATTTTCGCTTCCACCCCTTCGAAGGCGAACAGGGGCATGAACACCACCAGAATAATGCTGGCGGCGAAGAACACCGGGCGGGCCACTTCCTGGGCGGCGTCTTTCACGCGCAGGGCGATGCCGCCCGGTTGATCATGGCTGCCTTCCACCCGGCTCAGGTGCTTGAAGATGTTTTCCACCATCACCACGGAGCCATCCACCAGCATGCCGATGGCCACGGCCAGCCCGCCCAGGGACATGAGGTTGGCGGACATGTCCAGGCTGGCCATGACCAGTAGCGCCAGGCCAATGGACAGGGGAATGGACAACAGCACCAGCGCCGTGGCGCGGAGGTTCATGAGGAACAGCGCCAGCACGATGACGATAAACACAAAGGCCAGCAGCAAGGCGGTGACCACAGTCCCCACGGCTTTTTCCACCAGGTCGGCCTGGTCGTAGAACACCTGGAATTCCACCCCCTCGGGCAGGGCCTGACGGATGCGCGCTTCGCGATCCTTGATGCCATCGATGGTGGCTTTGGTGTTGGCGCCCATGCGCTTGAGCACGATGCCCGCCACCACTTCGCCCAACGGTTCCGGTTCGCCGTTGGCATCGCGGCGGGTCATGGTGAGCGCGCCCTGTCGGATCTCGCCGCCGAATTCCACCCTGGCCACATCGCTGACGCGCACCTGGGTGCCGTCCACTTCCTTGAGGGGGATGGCGGCAATGTCGGCCAGCCCCTGCTCGCCGCTACCTACCCAGCCCATGCCGCGAATGACCAGTTGCTCGGCGCCGCGATCAAGATACCAGCCGCCGGCGTTGCGGTTGTTGGCGGCGATGGCGTCCATGACCTGTTGCAGGGTCAGGTCGTAGGCCAGCAGGCGGGTGGGGTTCACGTTCACCTGATACTGGCGCACGTCGCCGCCGTAGCTGAGCACATCGGTGACGCCGCCCACCGGCATCAACAACAGCTTCACCACCCAGTCGTTAAGACTGCGCAGTTGCATGGCATCCACCCCGGAACCGGGTTGGGCGGTGAGCAGGTATTGATAGACCTGACCGAGCCCGGAGGTGTTGGGGCCCATTTCCGGGGTGCCGACGCCCTCGGGAATATCTTCCCGCGCCGCCTGCAGCCGTTCGAACACCAGTTGGCGGGCGAAGTAGATATCGGTGCCTTCCTCGAACACCACGGTGACGATGGACAGGCCGGTCTTGGAGATGGAACGCACCTCGGCCACCTGGGGCAGCGCGTACATCACCGCCTCGATGGGGTAGGTGATCAGCTGCTCCACCTCTTCGGCGGCCAGACCTTCCGCTTCGGTGTTCACCTGTACCTGGACGTTGGTCACGTCCGGGAAGGCATCCAGTTTCAAGTTGGGCAATTGCCAGCCGATCACACCGAGGGTGATCAGTAGTAGTAGCAAGACAATGAGGCGGTTGGTTACCGCCCAGTCGATTAGTTTGTTGAACATGGTGGTCTCCTGGACCTGCCGGTGTTTTTTGCTGCGGCGCTTCTGGGTGTGAAGACTGGGGAACAACGCGGGATCATTGATCTGCGTTTGGAGCCTCTCACCCTCTCCCTGTCCCTCTCCCCTCAAGGGAGAGGGGACCGTATAGAAAAGCCGTGCAAAGTAAGAACACCGGTGCATTAAATTAATGGTTGTGAACGTCGAAACCGGACTTGGCCATTTCGCTGGCCAGGAAAAAGGCGCCCCTCGTGACTACGCGAGTGCCCGGCTTGATGCCGGTAACGATGCGGCGGTTTTCCAGTTGGCCGTTGAGTTGGATTTCCACGGGTTTGTAGTGGCCGGGCTCTGCTTCCACAAACAATTGCCAGTCGCCATCCGGGCCGCGAGTGAGGGCTTCTTCGGGAACGGTGAGTGCGTTCTCCGGGGCAGACAGTGACAACGCCACATCGGCGAACATGCCCGGGTGCAACAGATGGCCCGCATTGGGAATGGCCACGCGCACGGCCAGGGTGCGGGTGACGGGATTGAGCCGGTGGCCGGACTGGATCACTTTGCCGGCCACTTCGGTGTCGCCAATGATGACCGTTGCCGGGGTGCCAGTGGCGATTTGCAGGCCGGGGCTGGGTGGCAGGGCCGCTTCCGCCCACAGTTCGGATTCATCCACTAACGTAACCAGTGAACTGCCGGCGGTGAGCCATTGGCCTTGCTGGAAGGCATCTTCCAGCACCAGGCCATCGTCCGGGGCGGTTAGGGTGTAGACACCCTTTTCACTCTTGCCGGCTTCGATGGCGGCAATGGCATCATCATCCAGACCGTAGCCTTTGGCGCGGGCGCGCAGGGACTGGTACTGACCCTGGGCATCCAGATAGCGCTGATTACCCACGGTGCGACGGCCCAGGTTGTTCACCCGCCGCCAGGCATCGGCGGCCACCTGCAAATCGCTTTGCAATTGCGCCATGGCCGGGCTGAACAGAGTGGCAATGGGCTCGCCCTTTTTCAGGTGCTGGCCCAGGGTGGCGCTGCGCGATTGCACCTGGGAATCGATGCGCACCGGCACCACCCAGGTGCGGTACTGGTTGCTGGTAATTTCCGCCGGCACGGTGAGAGTTTGGGTGGCGTTGGTTTGTGGTTGCAGGGTGATGACTTGCAGGTTGAGCATGGCCTGCTGGTCGGCGGTTAGCTCCAGACCCGCTTCGTCCTCATGGGCGTCTTCGGCCGCGTCGCCGTGACCATGGCTATCATGATCGCCATTGCCGTCCGGTGCCGGCTGCCGGCCATGCTGCTGTGTTTCGTTGCTTTCGTTGTGGGTATGGGCGTGGTTTTCTTCGGCCCAGGCGGCGCTGGCCAGGGTTACCAGCAGGGCAAGGGCCAGCGGGGATTGCTTGAAACGTGTTTTGGTTTTCATAAAAAATTTCCAAATTTTTTGTAGGAGCACCTCTCGAGGTGCGAAGCCGTTGCACAGGTTCCGTGCCTAAACCGTTCGCACCTCAAGAGGTGTTATTCGCTCAGCTCACCCTTCGGGCCAGCCTGCGGCTGTTACCTTCGCTACGCTCGGTTCCTACAGAGACCTTGTTAGTTAGCGAGGCTATTCAACCAGTCATTGAGCTGGGCGCTTTGCTGGAGCCATTCGATCCAGGCCTGTTGCATGGCTTCGCGCAGGGCGATACCGGACAGGCGGGTATCCAGGCGCTGGTTGAGAGCCTGCAGGTAGCTCTGGGTGGTGAGCTCGCCCTGTTGCCAGACCCGTTCCAGCAGCGCATCGCTGCGGGCCAGGGTGTCGCCGGTCAGTTGCTGCCAGGTTTGCCAGCGCTCACGGCGCTGCTGGTAATCGTGCAGGGCGCCGTCGAGCTGGGCGGTGATATCGGCGCGGGTTTTCTCCAGCAAGGCGCGGCGGGACTCGCTGTCGGCCAGGGCAGCCTGATAGCGATCGTTACCGGTATTGAAGATTTTCAGCGGCAGGCTGATATCCACGCCCCACAGGTTGTCGTCGCCTTCCTGGCCGACACTGAAACCCAGCGTGGGATCGGCCCGGCGCTGACGGCTCGCCAGGGTGGCGCCCTGCTCGGCCAGGGCCAGCTGCTGCTGGGCCAGACGCAGATCAAAGCTGGCCGGCAGCCGTTGCGAGGTATCGGTACTGACTGCCACCGCTTGCCAATGGCGAGCCGCGGGCAGGGGCCGGCCCGGCTGGGCACTGGCTAACACCTGCCGCAACCGGGTCGCCGCCGCCGTGGCATCGCTTTCCGCTTCCGCCAGGGTCTGCTGGGCCTGGGCCAGGGACAGCCAGGCCAGTTGCGCATCCACCTGTCCCAGATCTCCGGCCTGTTCACGGCGCCGGATCAACTCACTGAGTGCGGACAGCTGCTGCTCCTGGGCGCGAGTGGCAGCCAGCCGGGCACGGGCGGCATCGAAGGCCACCAGCGCATTGAGGCTGTCCGCCAGCAAGCTGGCGCGGGCCTTGTCGGCGCGAAGTTGTGCCAGGGTGTCGCGCACCGCCACCGCATCGCGGCGGGCCCGCGCCTTGCCGGACCAGTCCAGGGTCTGGCTGAGCCCCAGGGTTCGGGTGGTTTCCGCGCTGTCTTCATAGCCGATGTTCAGTGCAGGGTTGTAGAGCGGCTGCGCCGCATCACGGTTTTCCGCCAGCCAGCGTTCCTGTTCGGCGTTGATGGCACGGCTGGCTGGCAGGCTGCTGATGTGTTGTTGCAGCCAACCGGCCCACTGGCCGGCGGGGGTGTCTGCCTGCAGCCGGGTGGCGCATAGCAGCAATAGCAGTGCGCAACCGCGCACTACGGGGGATAGACTTTCCATGGGAAAGCTCCTGATCGATTATCCGGAATCTGTCGCGCTCAGGCGCAACTCGGGCTCGGAAAGGCGATCAGGCGATGGGAGGGCGAAACGGATTATCCGCCGGCGCGTCCGGCAAGGGGGGTCGCAACGCCAGGACGGTTGCCGGCGGCGCAGGCAAACGGGCGGGGGCGCATTCCATACTGGCCATGAAGCCATGGCACTGGCAGCAGTGGTCCCCGCCGGCATCCAGCACGTCCAGCTGGACGGGCGCATCATCGAGCTGTTCCACGGCCACGTCGGCATCGTGCTCATGATGCATGGCATCAAGCACCAGCACGTGTGTGCAGATGATCAGCAGCAATGTCCAGACCAGTGCTTTCATGGTGCCTGCCGTGGGTTAGGGGAGGGTCTACTCTGCAAAGAGAGAAGACCCCGGTCAAGGCATTTAGTTTCATCCGGTCATTCACAGACGCGGCGGTAGACGGCACAGTAACGGCCCCCTTTCTGACGAGAGATATCATGAGCCGCCTGGAAGAAGTCCGTGATTCCGTTCTTGCCCACCCCCTGCACCGCGCCTGCGAACTGGAACTGCTCAGCGCCGGCGAAGGTCGCAGTGAGGTCCGTTTTACGGTCAACGAGTTCACCACCAATCCCATGGGAGCCCTGCACGGCGGCATCGTCTATGCACTGATGGACGTGGCCTGCTTCTTTGCCGTGGTGCCGTCGTTATCCGCCGACCAGCAACCGGTGACGGTGGAAACCCACAGCAGTGTGCTGCGTGCGGCCATGAAAGGGGAAACCGTGGTGATTCGCGCCCGGCTGGATCGTCTCGGCCGCACCCTGGCGGCCATGCGGGCGGAAGCCCTGGCGGTCAATGCCAACGGCGAAGAGCGACTGATTGCCACCGGTTCGGTGACCAAGGCGATTACCACCGTCCGTTAGCGCGCCATTCGCGAACCTTCCCGCTTTTGCATATGGGGAAGTCTCCCTGCATAACGCCTTGCAATGCCCCGGTTACCGGGGCGTTTTTCCCCCTGGTTTGCCGCTGTTTTGTCCATGCCGGACAAACGGCAGAACAGGCAGCATGACCGGAACCTTCCTCAACCTGCCATCAATTGTCAGCGCAGAGACCCGCGGGTATCGTCAAAGGTGACGGTCCGGCGGGCGATTCCTGCTATTTCACCCGGTTTTGCCACGCCCGGAGCTGCATGAATGAGGATAAGAATATGTATCAGGTCATGCTCGTTGATGATGAGGATTACATCCTCAAGGCCCTCAAACGGACCATCAACATGTACACCGACTGGGACGTGGAAACCTACCAGGATCCCCGGGAAGCCCTGCGCCGGGCCCGCACCACGGTTTTCGATGCGGTGATTACCGATTACATGATGCCCGAGCTGAATGGCCTGGAGTTGCTGCAGGAACTCCGTGACCTGCAGCCCGATACCATCCGCATTCTGCTCACCGGGGTCATCGATATCGAAACGGTCATGTCTGCCATCAACAAGGCCGGCGCATTCCGCTTTATTCCCAAGCCCTGGGATGACGAACAACTGCTGGACAATATTCGCGAAGGCCTCAAGTTCCGCGATATCCTGCTGGAAAACCGCATCCTGGCGGAGACCGTTCGCGAACAACGCCAGACCCTGCGCAGTCTTGGCTACGAGGGCTAACCGCCGCTAGCCGAATACAGGACGACACGTTTCATGGAAAGCATTCTTGGCAAAGCCGATATCGGCTTCGGCATGGAAGCACAGGGCCTTTTCCTGGTGTCTTCCACCGTTATTCTTCTGATCATCATCTTCTTTCTCTACAAGACCTACCGGACGTCCATCAATGTGGAAGCCAAGTTGTCGGAGTTTGCGTCCCTGACGGATAACCGCTTCGGACGCAAGCTGCATTTGATCGAAGTGAATGCGGATGAGTACAAACTCAACAAGACCCTGCTCGGCCCCCTGGCGCGGATCATCGATGAGTACTGTGTGCTGACCACGGATAACCGGGGCACCATTACCTTTGCCAACGGAAAATTTCTGTCTCTCAGCGGTCACGCCTTTTCCCAGTTGATCGGTCAACACGAAAGCATCCATCACCCGGACAGCCAGGACAGCGACCTGCCCATGATGCAATGCAAGCATGCGGCGTCCGGGGTCTGGAATGGGGAAGTCTGCAACCAGCGGGAAGATGGCAGCCTTTACTGGATGAACATGTTCCTGTTTCCGCTTTCCTATATTTCCGATGAGGATGACGGTTTTATTTATTTTGGTACGGACATTACCGATATCAAAACCGAGAACAATCAACTGATTCAGGAAGTGAAAGAGAAAGACCAGAAACTCAGCCATGTGGAAACCATGCTGCTGCACTCGGAAAAAATGGCGTCGCTTGGCACGATCTCCGCGGGCATCGCCCACGAGATCAACAATCCGATTGCCATGCTGTCTTCCAATCTGAACCGTTCCCGGGAATACCTGGACACCATGTCGAAGGTGATCACCGGATTGCAAAAGCGCATCAGCGCAGAAAAATTTGAGCAATTTCTGCAATCCGAGGCGGGCCTGAAGATCGAGGCAAAAAAACTGCGCTTTATCCTGGAGGACCATCCGGCGCTGATTGATGAAACCAGCGAGGGCATTGAGCGCATCAAACAAATTATCCGCGACCTGAAAAATTTCTCTCACAATCAGCCGGAACACTTCTCTCCGACCAACATCGCCACCTGCATCGCCACGTCACTGAACCTGGCCAAGCATGAACTGAAAAACCGCATCAATGTCAGCCACGCCAATCTGGAATCCCTGCCACTGATTCCCGGCTCGGAGAGTCAGCTTTCCCAGGTGTTCATGAATTTGTTCGTCAACGCGGCACAGGCCATTGAGGGCAAAGGCACCATCACCATTGCCGCGGACTGTGATGACGCGTGGTGCACACTGACGGTTACCGATGACGGACCCGGGATTCCGGGCGAGCATCTGGAACAGATCTTCGAACCTTTCTACACCACCAAGCCCATCGGCAAGGGGACCGGGCTGGGCCTGTCGATCTGTCATGACATCATTCGCCACCATGGCGGCATCATGACGGTGGAAAGCACCCCCGGCACGGGCACCACCTTCATCATCAAGCTGCCGTTGAAGCAGTCTGACAACGTCCATGCCGCCTGATTATGTGTACACCCTCACCACACCGGAAGGCGTTCAACAACGCATTCCCATCGAGCTTGTCGATGATGCCATCGCCATCCCCGACCGTTTCTCGCCGCCGGCCTGGGCAGCGCTGACTTACCATCAGTGCAGCCACTGCCCGCTGGACAAGGAGACACATCGCTACTGCCCCATCGCCCTCAATCTGGCTTATCTGTTGCCGGAATCCGCGCTGGGTGACTCGTTTCAGACCGTTACCGTGGAAGTGGACACCCCGCAGCGTCAGTACCGGCAGACCACCACGTTGCAGCGGGCGTTAAGTTCACTGTTCGGTTTGATCTGCGCTCTCAGTGACTGCCCGCATACCCGCTTCCTGCGGCCCATGGCCCGGTTCCATCTGCCCCTCAGCAGCGCCAGTGAAACCCTGGTGCGTTCCGCCAGCCTCTTCCTGCTGCAACAGCACATGGCGGATCGCCTGGACAGCCAGGACCCATTGGCAGAACTGAATGCACGCTATGCGGCGCTCAATGAATTGAACCGCTGCTTTACGCGGCGTCTGCGCGGCAAGCGCACCTCCGATGCCCCCATCAATGCGCTGGTGCTGCTGAATGTCACCGCACGGGAAATGCACTGGAATCTGGAAGAAGAACTGGCCAGCCTGGCGCCGCTGTTTGGCAATGACAGCGACGCCTGAGGCCTGTGAGGGATGTGGTCAGAGGCTACTGGTCGGCACCCAGGTAGCGGTTCAGTACCTTGCGCCATTCCTCGGAAGGGAGAATTTCGAGCATGGCCTGGTCGATAGGCTCACGGAGCTGGCTGCCATTGGCCACGGCAAATGCATAGCTTTCTTCCCGGACCAGTTTGGGCAACACCAGCACCTGGGAAGCCTCACGCTCGCGCAGCATGTAGCGCATTACCGGGGCATCCGATACCAAGGCATCCACCTCACCGAGCACCACCGCACGCATGGCTTTCTCCAGATTCGGATAGGTCCGGTAGTTGAGCCCTTCGCCCACCAGCCATTGCTCACCACTGGTGGCCTCCACCACGGCGGTTTCCACTCTGGGCAGATCACCGGCCCCGGCCACCCGGGTCTGTAACTGATTGACGGTAACGCTGGAGGCAATGGCGGCGGTGAAACCGGAAATGGTAATGATGCTGACAAACATCCACACCAGGCCAACAACCCGGCCACCGGCGCTGACCGGTGCCTTGTCACCATAGCCCACGGTGGTCATGGTCACTGCCGACCACCAAAAGCCGCTACCGATCCCCTGGCCGGCGGAGCCGCCAAACTGCTCCGGGTTCTTCTTGCGCTCGAACAGCCACACCAGCAACCCCACCAGCAGCAACACCAGGCCCAGGGCCAGCACGGCGGAGAAAAACTTCCAGGAAAACAGGCCGTGCAAGGTCGCCATCCAGCCGCTGGCTTCGGTGCGGGTGGCAATGCCCAAGCCGGCGCGATACATGGGCTGGGTAAAATCCAGACGCCGCTCCCGGTCGGCGGTGACACTGATGGCACCGATGGCCACGTCCGCCTGGCCCAGCTCCACCGCCGTCAGCATGTCAGCCACGGTTTTATAGGGGCGGAAGCGATACTCATAACCCGCGTTTTTAGCAACCTGCTCCCATAGCTCCACGCTCACACCATCCCAGCGATCCCCATTCTGAAAGCTGAACGGCGGTGAGGCCTTCACGGCCACGGTGAGGGGAGCGGCACTGGCCGACGCCATCCACGCGCACAGGCACGCCATCAACAAAACACGTATTCTTATTCTCACAGAGATCCCTCCACTTCATTCACGATGCCATGCCTGACCGACTGAAATACCCTGTTGTTTTACTGCTGGCCGGCACGCTGTCTCTATCGCAGGGTAGCGGGGCCCATGGCTTTCTGCCAGACGAGATCCCCATGGCGGCGGGCACAGCACTGCGAAACCCGGCAGATTTCCCCATCGTGGCCGTGAATTTTTACAATTCCTGGACGCCAAGCCGCCTGGATATCCCGCATCAACACAGTGTGCGGTTACGCCTGACAAACCGCAGTGATGACTGGCACCTGTTTGCCCTGGGCGATGACGCGGCCCTGCGTGACCAGGCGCTGATACATAAATTAATGCCGGATCTGCGCAAGGATTACCCTAACACCCGTCTGAGTGAACCGGGCAGCACGGTGACGTTGCCATGGCGGTTTGATCGGGAAGGAACATTCAGCCTGCGCTGTGTCAGGGCCTCGCATCAGGGGCAGAGCGAGGCGCTGACTATCGAGGTGGCACCACGATAGCCCAGTTGCGGGAAACGAGGAGCGAGGAGCGAAAACCTGACTTGGCAACTTGCAGATTTTCACTTTCGAAACTCGTTTCTCGTAACTCGCCAGCGCCGGGTTATCGCGCCGCGAGCGACGCTCCTACAAGGGATCTTTCTCAAGAACTTGAACCCTGACTGATTGCGTAGGGTGCACTGAGCCTAAGGCGAACTGCACCATCAAACGCCAGAACGGTGCAGTTCGCCTTAGGCTCAGTGCACCCTATCTTTTCAAAAACCGTGGGCGTTTTCGCCAAAAAAAAGCCCCGGAAGAACCGGGGCCAAGGGGAAGCCGGTGATGACCGGCATTTCATCAGCGTTCGTTGTGCCCGGCGGGGGCGTGTTCTTCCTTGACCCGGAACCAGGCGGCATAGAGGGCCGGCAGGAACAGCAGAGTCAGTGCCGTTGCCACGATCAGTCCGCCCATGATCGCCACTGCCATGGGGCCGAAGAAGACACTGCGTGACAGCGGGATCATGGCCAGTACCGCAGTGAGCGCAGTCAGGACAATGGGGCGGAAACGGCGCACGGTGGATTCGATGATGGCATCCCAGGTGCTGAGTCCCTGATCCATATCCTGGCCGATCTGGTCTACCAGGATCACCGCATTCCGCATGATCATGCCCGCCAGCGCGATGGTGCCAAGCATGGCCACAAACCCGAATGGCTTTTGGAAAATCAGCAGGAAGAAGGTCACCCCGATCAGCCCCAACGGCGCAGTGATAAACACCATCAGCGACAGCGGCATGCTGCGCAGCTGCAGCATCAGCAGGGTAATCACCACCAGGATGAACAGCGGCATGCCGGCATTGACGGATTTCTGCCCGCGGGCGGATTCCTCCACGGTGCCCCCCACTTCCAGCAGGTAGCCCGGCGGCAAGTCGGCGCGCACATCTTCCAGCTGCGGCATGATCTGATTGACCAGGGTGGCCGGCAGGGCATCGCCCTTCACGTCCGCCAGGATGGTCACTGTGGGCAGTCGATCCCGGTGCCAGATAATCCCTTCCTCGAAACCATACTCCAGGGTGGCAATCTGGTTCAGGGGCACACTGCGGCCATTTTGCGTTTGTACTGCCAGGTTGCCGAGCAAACCCAGAGCGTGGCGTTCGTGACTGTCGCCGCGCACTTCCACATTGATCAGCTCGTTATCTTCCCGGTACTGGCTCACCGCCACCCCGGACAGGGATGCCTGCAGGGCCGTAGACAGATCGGCAGTGGTAATTCCCAGCGTCCGGGCCCGGTCCTGGTCCACGTTCAGGCGCACCACCTTGCTGGGCTCTTCCCAGTCCAGGTGCACGTTCTGGGTGTAAGGATTATCGCGGACCTGGGCCGCTACCCGCCGGGCCAGTTCCCGCACCTGGGGAATGTGCTCCCCGGAGACCCGGAACTGCAGCGGGTAACCCACCGGCGGACCATTTTCCAACCGCGACACACGGCTGCGTACGGTGGGGAAATCCCGTCGCAGGGTTTCCTCCAGCCAGCTCAGCACCTGTTCCCGATCCTCGATATTGCGGGTCAGGATAACGAACTGGGCCACCGACGCTGCCGGCAATTTCTGATCCAGCGACAAGTAAAACCGCGGCGAACCACTGCCCATGTAGCCCACGTAATTCTCGATCTGTTCATTCTCGCCAAGCATGGCTTCCAGACGCAGGGCCTGCTCCTGGGTGGCGGCCAGCGACGCGCCCTCTTCCAGTTTCATGTCCACCATCAACTCAAGCCGGTTGGACGCCGGGAAGAATTGCTGGGGCACCAGGCTGAACAGCAGCAGGGAAAACACGAAGATACCCACGGTCAGACCAATGACCGTTTTGCGATAACGCACGCACCATTCCACTACGCCACGGAAACGCTGATAAAAGGGTTTCTGATAGGGATCGTGCACATCCCCGCTGGCATCCCGCTTGGCCAGGTTGGGCAGCAGTTTTTCCCCGAGATACGGCACGAACACTACCGCGGCGATCCAGGAAGCCAGCAGGGCAATAGTCACCACCTGGAAGATCGAGCGGGTATATTCACCGGTGCTGGATTCCGCCGTGGCAATGGGCAGGAACCCGGCGGCGGTGATCAGGGTGCCGGTGAGCATGGGAAACGCCGTGCTTTTCCAGGCAAAGCCGGCCGCTTTCAGGCGACTGAACCCCTGCTCCATCTTGATGGCCATCATTTCCACCGCAATGATGGCATCGTCCACCATCAGCCCCAGGGCCAGTACCAGTGCCCCCAGGGAAATCTTGTGCAGGCCGATATCGAAATACTTCATGGACGCGAAGGTCATGGCCAGCACCAGCGGGATGGACAACGCCACCACCATGCCGGTACGCCAGCCCAGTGAGAAAAAACTCACCAGCAACACGATGACCAGGGCTTCCATCAGCACCTGTACGAACTCGCCGACCCCGGCTTCCACCGCTGCCGGCTGATCAGAGACCTTGCGCAGTTCCATGCCCAGCGGCAGGCTCTTCTGCAGTTCGGCAAAAGCCTTGTCCAGGTTTTCACCCAGTTTGAGAATGTCTCCACCGTCTTTCATGGACACGGCAATGCCGATGGCGTTCTCGCCCATAAAGCGCATGCGCGGCTGGGGCGGATCACTGAAGCCACGATAAACGGTGGCAATGTCACCCAACTTGAGGGTGCGGTTATCCACCTGGATGGGGAACTGGCGAATATCGTCCACACTGGTGAATTCCCCGGATACCCTTAGCCGCACCCGACTGCTGGGCGTCTCGAAGAAGCCGGCATCGGCCACCGCATTTTGCGACTGCAACGCCTGCTGCACGGTGACCAGGGGAATGCCCAGGGACGCCAGCTTGGTGTTGGAAATTTCCACCCAGATCTTTTCGTCCTGCAGCCCGACCAGCTCCACCTTGCCCACGTCTTCCACGCGCTGCAGGGCCAGCTGCAGGCGGTCGGCGTAGTCTTTCATGATGGCGTAGTCGAAACCCGGGCCGGTCAGCGCATAGATATTGCCGAAGGTGGTACCGAATTCATCGTTGAAGAACGGGCCCTGTGCATCCCGGGGCAAGGTATGACGGATATCGCCCACTTTCTTGCGCACCTGGTACCAGAGATCCTTGATTTCCTTGGAGCGCATTTCGTCCCGGGCCATGAACATGACCAGGGATTCACCGGGACGGGAGTAGGACGTGATCCGCTCGAAGTCGCCGGTTTCCATCAATTTCTTTTCGATTCGCTCGGTAATCTGCCGGGAGACTTCTTCCGCGCTGGCACCGGGCCACTGGGTATTGATGGTCATCAACTTGAAGGTGAACGGCGGATCTTCGCTCTGCCCCAGGTTGGCGTAGGAAATGGCCCCCATGGCACCGAGCAGGAGCATGGCGTAGAGCACCAGGGGGCGGTTTTTCAGCGCCCATTCCGAGAGATTGAATGACATGGTGGCGCTCCCTATTCGCTTTCCGTCCCGGCATCATCGGCCGGGGCCGGCGTGTCTGCTGCCGCCAGGTCAATCTGCCGGTTCTGGCGATCCACGGGAATCACCGTCTGCCCCTCTCGCAGCAAATGCGTCCCTGCCGCCACCACCCAGGCGTCCGCGCGCAGCCCAGACAGCACCGGAATGGTTTCCGACCCATAGGCACCGGTTTCCACCGGGGTTTTGATCAGGCTGGCATCTTCCGGGTTTACCACCCACACATAGCGCTTCTCCCCCTCCGCAGTCACTGCCGCAAGAGGCAGCGTGAGCACACCATTGCCGGCGGCCCCGCTGGCCACCACCCGGGCGGACTGGCCCAGGTCGGCGCCCACGTCGTCGTTATCGAAAGCCACCCGAGCCTCGAAGGTGCGCGAGCGCGGATCCGCCGACGGGGACAATTCCCGCAGGGTGCCGGGGAATACCTTGCCCTTGCGGGACCACAGCTCGATGGCCACCGGCATACCGATCACAAACCGACCCACGTCCTGTTCCGGCAGATCGATACGCACTTCCCGGTCGCCATCCACTGCCAGCACAAACACCGGCTGACCGGCAGCCACCACCTGACCGGCCTCGGCCAGACGCTGGGCAATCACCCCGTCCCTGGGTGCCTTGAGCGTGGCATAGTCGGTCTGGTTGCGGGCCACATTCAGGTTGGCGCGGGCCTGACGGAGCTGGGCCTCGGCCGCATCGAAGCGGCTTTCCACACTGTCATACTGGGAGCGGCTGATGACTTGACGTTCAAGCAGGGCCTGGTGGCGGTCCAGCTCGCTGCGGGCCAGCTTGTGATCGGCCTGGGCGGAGGCAAAGCGGGCACGGGCTGCATCCAGCTGCAGGTTCACATCATCGGTATCCAGGGTGGCCAGCACATCGCCCTTGCTGACGCGATCGCCCACGTCCACCTTGCGCTGGCTGATCTTGCCGGCAATGCGAAAACCCAGCTCCGGTTCGTAGCGGGCCCGCACTTCCCCGGGGAATACGTCCTGGCTGGCTCCGGCGGTCAGCGGCTGGACCACCAGCGCCGGACGCGGTGCTTCGGTTTTGCCGGATTCCGTATCGGAACAGCCCTGCAGGCCGAGAGCCCCAACGACTCCGATGACCAGACCCGGTATCAACAGTGAACGAAACATGGCAGCTACCCTCTACCCTTTGCTAACCCGTGTTTACCTTGAAAGCCACCGAGGTTGCCTTCCCTTTATGCTATACTGTCGAGTATAGTAATTTTATTAAACTAAACCGTCCAGTATTGAAATGTGAGTGCGATGACTGATACCTCAACCCCAGCCGCCCGTGGCCGCCCAAAGGATCCGGCCAAACGTGCTGCCATCCTGGATGCGGCAGAGAAACTCTTTCTCTCCCAAGGGTTTGCAGGCACCAGCATGGATGCGGTGGCCAAGGAAGCCGGGGTTTCCAAACTGACGGTTTATAGCCATTTCAGCGACAAGGAAACGTTATTTTCCGCGGCCATCGAGGCGAAATGCCAGAACATGCTACCAGTGCCGATCTTCGAGCTGGATGGCAATCAGCCCCTGCGCACCACCCTCACCAAGATCGGCCTGGGCTTCCTTGAGCTGATCCACAGCCCGGATACGCTCAAACTGCAACGGCTGATGAACAGCCAGGCTACGCAGGATCCGGAAATGTCACGGCTGTTTTTCGAGGCGGGCCCGCAGCGCACGCTTACTGCCATGGAAAATCTGATCCGCAGCGCCAACGCTGCCGGCCAGCTTGAGGTTGCGGATCCCAAACAGGCATCGGAAAATTTCTTTGCATTGCTGCAGGGCTGCCAGCATATGCGCGTCATGATTGGCTACCAGCCACCGATGACGGCCAGCGAAGCGCAACCCCATGCGGAACAGGTCGTGGAGTTGTTTTTGCGGGCCTATGGAAAAGGCAGTGAATAATTAACCGTGGATAGTTGATCATTCGCGGAATAACACTTCGATACTGGAAACAAAGAGGCCGCACTCCTGGATGGAGAGCGGCCTCATTTTTTAAAAACAGGTTATCGATCAGGAAATGGCGAAAGAACGTTTTTTCTAATAAAGAAAAACGGGATCCGCAAGCGGATCCCGTGTCAGGGCGATCAGAAGGATTTTCTTACGCCAATGGAGAAGTGGTCGTAATCCAGGTCAAGTTTATCGTTATCGATCTTGAGTTCGTGGGTCGCATCCACATACCCCAGCACCAGCTCAGGCGCGTCCGGGGCAAAAGAGATGGCCACATCGAGACCCAGCAATTCCGGATCGATATCCAGGGAGTCCGTACCGACCTTGGTATCCGTCTCACCCATGTTGTACCAGAGTGATGCGGTCACCATTTCGAAGTTGGCTCGGGCGCCGACTTCCAGGCCATAACCCTCACCGGCAAAACCAATGAACGTTGGACGGCTGAAACCGACTGCACCATAAATGTCGACCATGTCTGCCACCGGCAGATGCGCCCCGACACCGATAAACGTCATGTCGTTAAACGCGGCATTGTCAGCTTCACCCAATGCAAAACCCAGGTCATCTTCATAGTCCAGGGACATATGGCGCCCCATGACCATGACATAGTCACCAATTTCGAAACCGCCTTGCAGCCCGAAACCTTGCTGAAGATCAAACGACTCAGACAAGCCACCCTCGCTGATTTCCGAGTCACCGGATACAACATAGTCGAACTGCACGTAATTGAAAGAAGGCGCTTCAGCCATGGCAGTCTGGCTGATGGCACCGGCAAGCGCGGCAACCGCAAACACTGAAGTTTTCTTATTCATAGGTTTCTCCCTGATTAATAAAAAAGGGCCAAGGCCTTCCTGAGCCTTTCTTGGCTCCCCTGGTCCGCATTAAGTAGTAACCCAATTGTAAAAAAACCGCAATATCCACAAGGTTACCGTTGGTTTCACATCGCTTTCCCCGTTTCGCCTGACCAACAGAGATCTTCCGGCCAGCAACCGCCAACGTCTCCTTCGTCGACTCTCACGATGTTCAGGATGGCTCTGCCCCGATGGGTTGCCCCCAATTGCCACCAGATAATCCCCAGCCAGAGCAGGGCATCACGATCCCTGGCATTAGCGGCCAGGGCCTGCTGGCACAGGCGCAGGGCCCGTTCCAGCAAACCCCGACGCTGGGAGGGATATCGTCGACTGGCCTTCAGTAAACACACGATGCGACTAGGGCTCATTCGGTTCCGCCTGTGCCGCTTTTGCTTTTGCCACGGCCTTGCCCGGGACGGCAAAGGCATACCAGTCCAGGTTGCGGGTAACCAGCATCACCATCGCCAGAGCGGCAAATAACAACAGGGCCCCCAACAGCAAGGCGTAATCTTCCGCCATCAGGATGCCGTAGATGAGCCCCTGCACCAGTAACAAGCTGACCGCAAAGCTCCACCCTGCCTGGAGTGATCGCAACACTGCCATCAGGTAGACGCCGATCAACGCACAACACGACAACGCTGCGGCCAGGTAGGCCAGGGCAAAATCGATATGCTCACTGAGCGCTACCAGCAGCAGGTAGAACATGGCCAGCGCCAGACCCACCAGCAGATATTGCATGGCGTGCAATGGGTAACGGCGCAATATTTCAAACAGAAAAAAGGCGGCAAAGGTGAGGCCGACAATCAGATAGCTGTATTTCAATGCGCGTTCGCTGGACAGCAATCCGGTCACCGGCTGCACCAGCCTTACCCGTAGCGCCTGGTTAGCGTCACCGCAGGCGCCATCACCGCGGGCACAGAGAATGGCGCTGGCCGCCGCCAGGCTATTGGTTCGCCACTGGCTGCTGAAGCCTTCCGCGTTAATTTCTCTTTCCACGGGCAATACCAGCCCCTCAAAACTCGGGTGCGGCCAGTCCGCACGCAGACCAATGCGGGTTTCCTTGGCCAGCGGCAGTGTCGCCAGGGATTCGGTGCCGTTCAGGTTTAACCGCACCTTGACGGTGAAGGCACCGGACAGGTCATCCGGCAATTGCACTGCCACCGCATTGGCACCCAGCCCGGAGGGCAACTGTTCGGTTTCCACCAGCGCCAGAGGCACATCGTTGACCAGGATCTGCGGCCGCTCCACCAGACCGCGCAGATCACTGATCTGCAGCACCAGCAAGGATGGCCGCGACGCCAGGACTTGCTCCGGCTGCTTGACCTGTTGCCAATTGGCAGGAAACACCGCTTCCAGATGCAACAGGCTGCGATAGACCGGTGTGCCATAGATCCCCCGGTAACGCATCTGCGTCTGCAACTGGCCATCCACATTCAGGGCATCGGGAATCTGGCTCTCCAGTACGGTGCGTTTTTCCATCACCGTGCAGCTGTCGCCGCGGCGACAATCCGTCTTTTCCACCAGTTGCTTGCGGATTCGCTGGGTAACAATGACCGGACCGCTGATTTGCTGTTCGCCACTGACCTGACGAGCGATTTGCTGTTTGACCTGCCAGGCATCCTGGCTGCGGTCACGCACCTTGCCCTGGATCATCAACAGGGGAATCACCAGCACCATGAGCAGGCCGGCTATCGTGAGCATTTTCAGTAACAGGTTGGGTCGCATGATTCCTCTCCCTCATATGGAGAGACCAGTGTGCGAAGCCAGGTTGAGGGTTTTGTGGGGATTGTGTGGGGAAGCGAGTTGCGAGGAGCAAGGAGTGAGATGCCACAAGGAAAAACAAACTCCAAACCTTGGTCGTTGGAGCCCCTCTTGAGGGGGCGAAGCCGAATGCGATGGAAGATCCGATCCGGTAGCAATCTATTCTGGAAAGATCTATCGATATCTGAAAGGCCTGATCGCCCTGCGGGCGGTTTCCTCGCAAGCGCGGTTCGCACCTCAAGAGGAGCTCCTACAGCGGGTTTGTAGAAATGTTAGTGCTGGGGGATGGTCAGGGTGGCGCGGACACCGTTGTCGGTGTTTGCCAGTGTCAGGCTGCCGCCGTGGAGGGTGGCGATTTCGTTGACCATCGCCAGGCCCAGGCCGGAGCTTTTGTCATGGCCCGGGGCCGGCAGGGAATAGAAGCGCTCGGTGACGCGCGCCAACGCATAGTCTGGTATCGCCGGGCCAATGTTTGTCACGCTCAGTGCGTTGCCTTCCACCTGTACCCCGAGTGTGGTTCTCGCACTGGCAAAACGCAGCGCATTATCGAGCAGGTTGAACAGGGCCAGTTTGAGGGTATCGGCTTCTGCCTGAAGGTCGCTGCCAGCGACACTCACATCCAGCTGTTTTTCTGCCAATAACGAATAGCGGCTGCGCTGCCATTCTTCCACCAACGGGGAAATTGAGACGCGACGCTTGCGGTCCGGCAGACTTTCCAGCTTTTCCAGTCTGGCCATGGCCAGCAGCCGGTCAAGAAGATCGCTGAGCCGCTGACTTTCATGAATCACGTTATCGGTAAAGCGGATCAGTGATGGATCCCGGATCTCATCCTGGAGAATTTCTCCGGCGCCACGGATCGCCGCCAGCGGACTTTTCATTTCATGGGTCAGGAGGCTGACGTTATCTTCCAGCCGCGCACGCTCTTCCAGTCGACGACGCATGGCCGTAACGGCATCGGCCAGAGCGCGGATCTCATCGTTGCCACGAAATGCCGGCGGCGCCGGGCGCTCATCATTGGCCACCGCCTCCGCATAGCCTCGCAGGCGATTGACCCGACGGCTGAGCCACCAGGCCAGCAGCCCCCCCAGCAGCAGACAGCCGAACAGGGCCGCACCGCCATACAGCAACAGATGCCGTTCCGCCCGTTGCACAAAAGGCTCGATGGCACGCCCCGGTTTGCCCAGGCTGATGACCCCGATCAGGCTGCCGCTGTGGCGGATCGGGGCGGCCACATACATGACCGAGGTAGACGGGTCCTCAGGGTCCGTGCGGGTAGTACGTGCCCCGTAGCGACCCTGCAGGGTCAGATGCACATCATTCCAGCGGGAGAAGTCCTCACCTTCATCCTTGCCCCGGGAATCGAACAACACGGTACCGGTGGGACCAGTGATATAGATGTGGGTATGGATACGGTCTTTTTTCAGGCCCCAGATATCCGCATCCGGTGTACGCCCGGCATAACGATTCAGGGCCTGGCGCAGTGACGGGGTAATCACGATTTCGCCGCTCTCCGCATCCTCGGCAACAATTTCCGCCAGCAGGTTGGCCGCATCTACCAGGGTTTCTTCGGCGGACTGGCGCACCAGTGGTTTGGCCTGACCGAACACCAGATCGAGCACAAACCAGCTCACCACCCCCAGAATCAGGAAATAGAACACCAGCAAGCGCTGCCCTAGCTTCATTGGCTATGGCTCTCGAGGTAGTAGCCGATGCCACGACGGGTGGCGATAAGCCTCTCGCCATCCAGCGGTCGCAACTTGGCACGCAGGGTCTTGATATGGGTATCCACACTGCGCTCGAAACTGTCTTCATCACTGTCGCAAATATCCAGCAATTGCGACCGGGTAAAAACCTGCCCGGGATGTTTAAGCAGTGCGGAAAGAATGCGGAATTCGGAGCGGGTCAACGTCAGCGCGGTGCCACGAAAAAAAATCTGCGCACCGGCTTCATCCAGCTTCCACAGGTCGGTGGCGCGAGCTTCCCCGTGGGGAGCAAGTCGTTTGAGAATGGCACGAATGCGCGCCACCACTTCCCGGGGGCTGAACGGTTTGGTCACATAATCGTCGCCACCCAGCTCCAGCCCGAGGATGCGATCCACTTCATCCTGACGGGCGGTGAGAAACAGCACCGGCACCTGGCTGGACTGGCGTAGTTGTTTGAGTACGTCGAAACCGTTCAGGTCCGGCAACCCCACGTCCAGCACCACCAGATCAAACACCCGGCTGGCGAGATGCTCCAGAGCCTGTTGGCCAAGCGGCACGTGGTCCACCGCGAAATGCTCGCGCTCCAGCGCAAACATCAGCGGCTCCGCGATGCGCGGCTCATCATCCACAATCAAGATTCGGCTCACAGCCATTCCCCTGCCAAGACACTGGCATCATAACCACAGAGTCCGAACGGCCCAAGGGAGGATGTCACTGTTCACCCAACCGGCATATGGCAAGTGGGTTTCGGTGACGGCCCGCTCTTCGTTTACACTGTAAGCCCAACCCCCTGGCAGCGGAGCATCCCCCTTGGCGAAGAAGCCCAAAACCGACGAAGAAATTGCCGCTTTCCGCGACAGGGTCTGTGATGTGGCTACCCGGCTGTTCATTGAACGGGGGCCCCAGAATGTGACCATGCGCCAGATCGCCAGCACGCTTGGGGTCAGCCCGATGACGCCCTACCGTTATTTCCAGGACAAGGACGAAATCCTGGCTACCGTGCGCGCGGAAGCCTTCCACCGCTTTTCCGCCAGCCTGGAGCAGGCAGTGCAGCAGGCCCCGGATGCCCGTGCCAAGGCCAGGGCCGTGGGGGATGCCTACGTGGCCTTTGCCAAGACCTACCCGGCGGCCTACCAACTGATCTTTTCTTTCACGCAACCCGACGAAGAACGTTACCCGGAGTTGCGTCAAGCCAATCTCCGCGCCCAGGAGACCATGGTGGGCTATGTGCGTGAGATGATTGAGGCCGGCCTGCTGGAGGGGGACGCCCAGCTGATCGGCTACATGTTCTGGGCCACCCTGCACGGCATCGTGGTCCTGGAACTGGCCAGCGGCCTGCGCGGCATGGATGGCGACACCCTGCGCGAGAAGATCATGCGTACCCTGTATGCGGGTATGCGCGTTAACCCCCCCTCTCTGGAGCACTGACCGATTCGCTCAGCCCCATGGGCAGAGAGGACTTGATCTTTAACTTATACAATGTAAATTTTACAGAGTAAATCAATTAGCGGAGAACCCGTCATGTCCCTGCCCTCTTCCATCGCTGATCGCCTGCGCCTGCCCGTGATGGGCTCGCCCCTGTTCATCATTTCCAACCCGGATCTGGTGCTGGCTCAATGCAAAGCCGGCATCATCGGCTCTTTTCCTTCCCTCAATGCCCGCCCCCTGTCGCAACTGGACGAGTGGCTGCACCGCATTACCGAGGAATTGGCTGCCTGGGACCGGGATCATCCAGACCAACCCGCCGCGCCCTTTGCCGTCAACCAGATCGTGCACCGCTCCAACGACCGGCTGGAGAAGGATCTGGAACTGTGCGAGAAATACAAAGTGCCGATGGTGATTACCTCGCTGGGCGCCCGCGTGGAAGTGAACCAGGCAGTTCACGGCTGGGGCGGAATGGTAATGCACGATGTGATCAATGACCGGTTCGGTCGCAAGGCCATCGAAAAAGGCGCCGACGGCCTGATCGCCGTGGCCGCCGGTGCCGGAGGACACGCCGGCACCCTGTCTCCCTTTGCCCTGATTCAGGAACTGCGCACCTGGTTCAACGGCCCGCTGGCCCTGTCTGGCTCCATCGCCAATGGCCGCAGCGTGCTCGCCGCCCAGGCCATGGGCGCCGACCTGGCCTACATCGGTTCCATGTTCATCGCTACCGAAGAAGCCAACGCCGCCCAGGGCTACAAGCAGATGATTGTGGACAGCCGCGCGGAAGACATCGTCTACAGCAACCTGTTCACCGGTGTGCACGGCAATTACCTGGCGCCCTCCATCATCAACGCCGGCATGGACCCGAACAATCTTCCGGAAAGTGATCCCTCCGCCATGAACTTCGGCTCTGGTGGCAACACCGACAAGAAAGCCTGGAAGGATATCTGGGGTTGCGGTCAGGGGATTGGTGCCATTGACGCGGTGGAAAGGACTGGCGATATGGTGGCCCGTCTCGCCGAAGAATATGCCGCGGCGAAACAGGCGCTTTTCGCCGGGTAGACTCTTGCCCGGAAACAAAAAGACTCGCCCGGTTTCCAGGCGAGTCTTTTTCGTTAATCAACCAGCCTGAACGCCACGTGGCTGGCATTCATTCCTGACAGGCACTGCAGAAACCACCCGTTACAGACTGAAATTGATCCGGCAGAACCAGCTTTTCAGGTAGGAGGTTTCCACTATGGCCGGGTGCACCGGATGGTCCGGCCCCTGCCCCTGATAACCGATCACCTGCACACTGCGGTCAATGTGACGAGCACTGCTGTGGATCACTTCCAGCAAACGGTCCGCCGGCATGTGCATGGAGCAGGAAGCCGAGATCAGGTAGCCGCCCGGCTTGATCAAGCGCAGGGCCAGCTCGTTGATGGCGTGATAGCCGGCCAGGCCATTCTTGAAATCCTTTTTGCGTTTCACGAAGGCCGGCGGATCCAGCACCACAAGATCATACTTTTCGCCATCGGCGATCAGCTGCTTCATGGCGGCAAAGGCATCGCCCTGGATGCTGCCCACCTTGTCCGCCACCCCGTTCAGCTCGGCGTTGCGGTGCACATAATCGGTGGCAGTTTCCGAGGCATCCACACAGGTCACTGATTCGGCTCCTGCCAGTGCTGCCTGCACGCCCCAGCCGCCGCAGTAGGAAAACACGTCCAGCACCCGCGCTCCCCTGGCCAATGGCGCCATGGCCTGGCGGGCACTGCGGTGATCATAGAACCAGCCTGTTTTCTGTCCTTCCGCCAACGGTGCCACAAAGTGAGCGCCGTTTTCGATGAGCGACACTTCGTCAACCAGATCCCCTTTCAAAGCCTTGGTGTAACGCTCCATGCCCTCGATTTCCCGGGCCGCCGCTTCGTTTTTGGCAATGATATGCGTGGGGCTGAGTACCGCATCCAGGGCACTGACGATGGTATCCAGATGCGCTTCCATGGCACCGGAACCGGTCTGCACTACCAGTACATCACCGAAACGATCCACCACCAGACCGGGCAGGCCGTCGGCTTCACCAAAGATCAACCGGTAGCTGGGTTCCTCGAACAGCGTTTCGCGCAGGGCCAGAGCCTGTTCGATGCGCTTCTTGAAGAAGCTGCGCGACAGCTCCTGCTTCACATCCCGACTGTAAAGACGGGCAGCAATCAGTGAATGAGGACTGAGCAGGGCCCGGCCCAGCGGTTTGCCGCGGCTGTCTTCCACCACACAGGCAACGCCGGCGGGCAGATCCCGCAGCGGGGTATGGCGGGTGTCGATCTCGTTGGCATAGACCCACAGATGGCCGGCTTTGAGGCGGCGCTCTTCATTCTTGCGGAGGCGGATAACAGTGGTTTCGGTCATGGTGTCGGCAGGCAGCTGGCGGAAAAGGGGGCATCATAGCACAGGGGACAAACGCCTCTGATACGAGATACGAGTCTCGAGGAGCGAGGAGCGAGGAGCGAGGAGCGAAAACCTGGCTTTCGCGGACGCAGGGCTTTGCTTTCGTGACTCGCTCCTCGTACCTCGAACGCCTAATCCACCTTTCTCGCCCTGCAAAGGCTCCGCGACCCTTTTTTGAAAACAAAAAAAGGGCGCCCGAAGGCGCCCTGTCATTTCAAGGAAGTCGTTGTGAAGGATTAACCTTTCACGAATTCCGGGTAGGCTTCCATGCCGCAGTCGGCGATGTCCATGCCTTCGTACTCGTCTTCCTCGGAAACCCGGATGCCCATGACGGCTTTCAGGATGCCCCAGACGATCAGGCTGGCCACGAATACCCAGATGAAGATGGTAGCGGCACCGATGATCTGGCCGGAGAAGGACACATCAGCGTTGGTAACCGGTACCAGCAGCAGACCCAGCAGACCCACCACACCGTGGACGGAGATGGCACCCACCGGATCATCGATCTTCAGCTTGTCCAGAGTCAGGATGCTGAACACTACCAGCACACCACCAGCGGCACCGAACAGGGTAGCCAGCAGCGGAGTCGGGGTAGACGGCTCGGCAGTGATGGCAACCAGACCGGCAAGCGCACCGTTGAGCAGCATGGTCAGGTCAGCCTTGCCGAACAGGATGCGGCCAACGATCAGGGCAGCAACCGCACCACCAGCAGCAGCGGCATTGGTGTTCAGGAACACCATGGCAACAGAGTGTGCGTTAGCAGCATCACCCAGCTTCAGTACGGAACCGCCGTTGAAACCGAACCAGCCCATCCACAGGATGAAGGTACCCAGGGTCGCCAGCGGCAGGTTGGCACCGGGGATAGCGTGCACTTCACCGTTAGGACCGTACTTGCCTTTACGGGCACCCAGCAGCAGGACACCCGCCAGCGCAGCAGCGGCACCGGCCATGTGAACGATGCCGGAACCGGCGAAGTCAGAGAAGCCCAGGTCGCCCAGGTTGTACATGCCAAACACGTCGGCACCACCCCAGGTCCAGGAACCTTCCAGCGGGTAGATCACACCGGTCATGAATACTGCAAAGACCAGGAAAGCCCACAGCTTCATGCGCTCGGCAACCGCACCGGAGACAATGGACATGGCAGTCGCCACGAACACTACCTGGAAGAAGAAGTCAGAGGCACCGGAGTAGACAGAATCACCGTCGAAACCGTTCTCCGCAGAGGCACTCAGTACACCGGCCAGATCGAAGGCTTCGATACCGTCCAGGAAGATGCCGCCGCCGTACATGATGGCGTAACCGCACACCAGATACATGATGCAGCTAATGGCAAACAGCGCCACGTTTTTGGTGAGAATTTCGGTGGTGTTTTTCGCACGCACCAGACCGGCTTCCAGCATGGCAAAACCGGCAGCCATCCACATTACCAATGCGCCACACACCAGAAAATAAAAGGTGTCCATGGCGTACTGAAGTTCAAAAATTTGATTTTCCACAATGCAACCCTCCGAAAATGGAAGCGTGTTCTCTAAACCCTGGCATGGGTCGATTTACAACACGGTAAAACTTTAAATCGCGTCCTCACCGGTCTCACCGGTACGGATACGAATGGCTTGCTCCAGGGTGGTAACGAAGATCTTGCCGTCACCAATCTTGCCGGTATTGGCAGCTTTCGCGATGGCTTCAATCACCTGATCCAGAGAGGATTCGGCGATGGCCACCTCGATTTTTACCTTGGGCAGAAAATCCACCACATACTCGGCACCCCGGTACAGCTCGGTGTGACCTTTCTGGCGTCCAAAGCCTTTCACCTCGGTAACGGTGATGCCCTGTACGCCGATCTCGGAGAGTGCTTCACGCACGTCATCCAATTTGAACGGCTTAATTACGGCAGTAACCAGTTTCATTTCATTCTCCTCAGCTTTCACCGCGTCCGGTGTCGTCCGTTTCACTTCGAGCCCCGTTATGGTTCCCGATCCACAGTTTGCTCGAACGCTCTGACCCTACAAGTGCACGACCCATGCCAGATTTAGAAAGTCATACATTTTCAGGGAGTTACACACCGATTCCGATTCAAGGAATCGGTTCGGCGCGCCATTATAGCGCACCACCTTGGGGCGAGTTCCAACTTGGTGCATCGCCTCTGCCCTGCACCGCCGGTGCCGCGCCCCCGGACACCGTGCTACCATCCGCCCACCAATACAAGGACCATCGCCACAGACCGCATTGCCAGCGGCCCTGGCCAACCATGGGTCCTGCCCCCGATGGAGATTCGAGATGCGCGACCAACCCTTTATCGACCGCCTGATGGCCGACATCAGCGGGCGCCTGCCCACCGATCTGGGCGGCCTGCGCAGCGAAGTGGAGCGAAATGTGCGCAGCGTACTGGCAGAGGCCGTCAGCCGACTGGACCTGATCACCCGGGAAGAGTTCGATATTCAGCAGCAGGTATTGATGCGCACCCGGGAAAAGCTGGAAGCACTGGAGAAGCAGGTGGCGGAGTTGGAGAAACCGACGGACGCCTGACGCCACCGAAAGCGAGTGACGAGGTACGAGTTTCGAAGAGCCCGACCAGCCCAGCCTTTCGCAACTCGCTCCTCGTCACTCGTATCTCCGGGCAAGTGATTCGCTACGCTCCTACGAAAGTCTGATTTCCTACATCTGCCACCGACAACCTCGCACACGTAGCGCCACCTCCTCCCCGTACACTGCCTCGCAACCCCTGAATTCTGCGAGGAAACGTGACGCACGCATTGCTCTACAGCCGCGCCCCGCTCGGAATCCAGGCCCGGGAAGTGCGGGTGGAGACCCATCTGGCGCCGGGCCTGCCTGCCTTCACCATCGTTGGCATGGGCGACACCGCCGTGCGGGAAAGCCGGGACCGGGTACGCTCGGCGCTGGTCAATAGTGGTTTTGAGTTTCCCCAACGGCGCATTACCGTCAGTCTGGCCCCGGCGGATCTGCCCAAGGACGGTGGCCGTTTTGATCTGCCCATTGCCCTGGGCATCCTGCTCGCCAGCGGTCAGCTCGGAAAGCTGGACGGTAACCAGTACGAATTCATCGGGGAACTGGCGCTGAATGGCGCCCTGAGCCAGGTCCCCGGCATGCTGCCCTGTGCCCTGGCCTGCCAACATACCGGCCGCACCCTGATTGTTCCCCGCGACAATGCCGACGAGGCGGCACTGGCCGGCGCCGTTACCGTCGCCGGTGACCGGTTGGCCCAGGTGGCCGCCCACCTGACCGGCCAGAGCCTGCTGTCACAGCACGCGCATCCCGCACCGCAAGCCAACACGTTCCAGGGCGCCTGCCTGTCGGAAATCCGCGGCCAGGCCGCCGCCAAACGGATACTGGAAATTGCCGCCGCTGGCGGCCATTCCCTTCTGCTCAGCGGGCCTCCGGGGGCCGGCAAGAGCATGCTGGCCTCCCGCCTGCCTGGCCTGGTGCCTCCCTTGCACCCGAAGCAGGCCCTGGAAGTGGCGGCCATCCATTCGCTGAAACAGCCGCGTCCGGCCGACCAGTTTCATCAACGCCCCTACCGGGCCCCTCACCACACCGCATCCGCCACGGCCCTGGTGGGCGGGGGCAGTCATCCGCGGCCCGGGGAGATTTCCCTGGCACACCACGGCATCCTGTTTCTTGATGAATTGCCGGAATTTGATCGGCGGGTGCTGGAGGTATTACGGGAACCGCTGGAAACCGGCGAGGTGAGTATCGCCCGTGCCGCCCAACAACTGACTTTCCCCGCCCGCTTTCAATTGATCGCCGCCATGAACCCCTGCCCCTGCGGGTATCTGGGTGACCCGGAAAAGGGCTGTGGCTATCGGTGCGACAAGGCAAAGCGTTACCAGAACAAACTGTCCGGCCCGTTACTGGACCGCATTGACCTGCATCTGGACGTGCCCGCCGTGGAAGCAAAGGAACTGCTGGGTGACCGGCAGGGAGAAACCAGCGACATGGTTCGCGCCCGGGTCCGCGACGCCTGGCAACGGCAATGGCGACGTCAGCAACGCCTGAACCGGGAACTGGGCAGCGATGACCTGGACCCGCTGCTGCGCCCCCACCGGGACTGGCTGGCCAATGTCATGACCCGGATGGGCTTGTCTGCCCGGGCCCTGCATCGCAGTGCCCGGGTGGCGCGCACCATCGCCGATCTGGCCGGCACCGACGCCGTCGACCGGGATCACCTGCGCGAAGCCCTCAGCTACCGGCAATCCGTCGCAGACACCCAATGAGCCGACCCCGGCTCCTGACGCCGGATCAGCCGGCGATCAGGATCGCCACCAGCACGGCCAGCAATGACAGGGGCACAATGATAAGCACCCCCCTAAAAAGCCTCTCCAGATAAAGCTGTCTGGTGTATTGATCCAGCATGATGCATTTCCCCACAACCCGTTAAATGGCAACCACGCAACTTCCCCCACAGAAGTGCGTCTTTTTTATTGTTAATGACGGCCGCCCCGTCCATGGGACCGGTTACGGCTTTGCCCGTTTCTGGCCGTCGAGACTGACCAAAATCCGTGACACGCATCACGTCATTTTTTTGCAGGCTATCACAACTATGAAAAAACAAGCACCTCAAAATTGACATTAGTGATCGGCCCGGCGGGCAAGCACAGGGGTAAAGTCCGGACAGGGCGAGCGCCGCCAGACACAACAAACCACAGGGAGAGATTGGCGATAACGGGTTACCGCCGCCGGGGTGCCTGGATGATATACCCGGGCAAGGAAAACCAGCGCTGCCGCCTTGCACGCCAGGGGAGGGGCGTGCAGCGGCAGAAAGGAAAAGAACGGGGATTTAGCGACAGAGAGGCATTAGCCCCATTTGAAGAACTCCCGCTTCTCTTTCAGGTAGAAACGGGACAGCACCATTTTGTGCACTTCGCTCGCGCCATCGACAAGCCGGGCCTGACGGGCGTAGCGGTAGATCCACTCCAGTAACGTGTCTTTGGAATAGCCACGGGCACCACACAGCTGGATGGCGGTATCAGCGGCCTTGTGCAGGGTATCGGCCACATGGATCTTGGCCATGGAGATTTCCTTCTTGGCAAAATCGCCCTGGTCCAGCTTCCAGGCCGCCTGCATGGTGAGCAGGCGGCCCACTTCGATATCCTTGGCCACATCGCCCAGCATCCACTGCACACCCTCATGCTCGGCCAGGGTGGTCCCGAAACTCATGCGGTTTTCCACATAACCGGCAGCCTCTTCCATGCACCGCTTGGCCAGACCCAGCCAGCGCATACAGTGGGTCAAGCGGGCGGTGCCAAGACGGATCTGAGTGACTTTCAGACCATCGCCCACTTCCAGCAGACGATTCTCGTCGGGAATCACCAGGCCATCGAATTTCAGCTCACAGTGACCGCCATGCTCCTCCGGCCCCATAATGGGAATACGCCGCACCACTTCCCAGCCGGGCTGGTCCGCATCAAACAGAAAAGCGGTGAGGCCCTTGCGCGGGTCGTCGCTGGTCTTGGCAATCAGGATAAAGGTCTGGGCCCCTTCTGCGCCCGTGATAAACCACTTGCGGCCCTTGATGATCCAATTGTCCCCCTCCCGGGTGGCGGAGGTATAGGTCAGGGACGGGTCCGAGCCACAACCGCCATCGGGTTCGGTCATGGCAAAGGCGGAACGCACCTTGCCGTCGATCATCGGCTGCAACCAGCGTGCTTTCTGCTCGTCATCGAGAATCTTGTTAAGCAGGATCATGGTCCCGTCATCCGGCGGCGCACAGTTGAACACCACCGGACCGAACGGGCTGCGGGCGGCCTCTTCGTAGAGCACCGCCATACCCGCCACGCCCACATCCAGACCGCCTCTCTCTTTCGGCAACTGAAACCCCCACAGGCCGGCGGCTTTCGCCTTGTCACGCAGGGCATCGACCACGCTTTCCTTGAAGTTCTCATGGTCGTCGTAATTGGCCTTGTCGTTTTCCAGCGGCATGATTTCCGCTTCCACAAAGGCGGCCACTTGCTGGCGCAAGCTTTCCAGCTCCGGGCTCAGGGAGAAATCCATGATCTGTCCTCGGTCAGGTTAAAGGGTATTACAGAGATGGCCGCCGTCCACGGCGATCACCGCACCGGTCATGTAGGACGACGCATCCGACGCCAGCAACAACAGGGGACCGACCAGCTCGTCGATCTGCCCCAGGCGGCGATAGGGAATCCGCTTGAGCATTTTTTCCGCCAGCGGACTATTGAAGAAATCCCGGTTGATATCGGTTTCCACATAGCCGGGGCAGATGGCATTGCAACGGATGTTGTAACGCGCAAAGTCCAGGGCCAGGGATTTGGTGAGCTGCACCACCGCCGCCTTGGAGGCGGTATAGGGGGCCACCCGGCCACCCACACGCAGACCGAGGATGGAGGCGATATTGATCAGGCTGCCCGGACGGCCATCGCGCCGCCACTGTTGAATGGCGAACTTGGATACGGCCCAGACGCCCTTCAGGTTGGTATCCACCACCCTGTCCCAGTCTTCCTCGCTGAGCTCGTCGGTGGGCCCCTCATGGGACACGCCGGCGTTGTTGACCACCACATCCACCGCCGGCATTTGGGCAAAAGCGGCTTCCACACTGGCGTGATCGCTCACATCCATGGGTACCACGGTGGCCTCACGGCCCAGAGCCCGTACCGCTTCGGCGGTGGCTTCCAGTTTTTCCACCCGCCGCGCCGCCAGCACCACGTCGGCGCCCTCTTCGGCCAGAGCAACGGCAAAGTGGGCACCGAAGCCACTGGAGGCACCGGTAATCAATACTCGCTTGCCGGCCACACTGAATCGCTGGGACATACCTTTCTCACCCTCTTCTGCATCAGAAAGAGACGCTACCCAGCCAGCCCGTCGGCCACAAGGACGAAAACGCTCAGCAGGACGATGACAACAGTAAGGAAAGCGCGTGGCGGGTGTCGGGGGTGGCGTCGGTCAAGGCTAAGGCGGTGCGGGCTGGCAGCCAGTCGATGGCCACCACTTCCTCACTCAGGGACACCGCATCCGGGCACACCACCACGGACGCCAGGGCACCCCAGACCTGGTGCTGCGGGTTGGCAAAGAAAAACCACTGCCAACGGGAAAAGTGCCGCTGTACCCCCACTTCCTCGAACAACTCCCGGGACAAATTCTGGGGCACGGTTTCATTGGGCCGCATCACCCCGCCGGCAGCCAAGTCCCAGCGGCCGGGGTAGAAATGCTTGTCCCCGGCACGCTGCTGCACACATACACGCCCGGCCAGATCACGCACCACCACGTAGGACGCACGATGAATCAGCCGTTGGCGCTGCATGCGGCCACGCTGGCAGCTGCCACGGGGTTGGTTGTGCCGGCTGACCAGAAGGACCGGTTCGCTGTTGCTCATGGGATGCTGTTTTCGGCTGACGCGGACAGGAACACTATCGTCATGAGAAAGGGATTGCTACAGGGAAAAGGCCAGGGAATACCGTTATGCAGGCGTTCCCTTCCAGGGGAAGAACCGCGCGCGTCAGCGCGAAAGAAATTGGGGAAACCCAATCCGGTTGCGCCGGGTTTGTTGAAGAAGAGAAGACAGGTTGCCGCCCCGCGTCACGCGATTCGTCCCCTGGAAGGGAACTCCTACAGGAACCCATTCCCCTCCACAGCTGGCCGCCCTGAGGTTTTACCTCAGTGGTCTCAGTGGCCTCTGTGGTAAAAAAATTTACGGCTGGAAGTGGCTGGGCGGGTGGCCGGTCCATTTGCGAAAGGCGCGGGCAAAATTGCTGGGGTCCGCGTAGCCCAGTTTCGAGGCCACCTGCTGCACGGTGATATTGGCCTGCAGATAGCCCATGGCCTTGGTCATACGCACTTCTTCCAGCAGGGACCGATAGCTGACTCCCAGGGCATTGAGATAACGGCGCAGGGTGCGGGAGGTAACGTGAAAATTGCTGGCCAGCTGTTCCAGACTGGGCAGCATGCCTTCCGCCTGCATCAGCCGGGCACGGACACGGCTGGCCCAGTCCTGGTCCGCTTCCAGGCGTTGCAGCTCTTCCTCGCATTTCTGCGCGGCCATCTGCCGGGACGCCGGATCGGACAGGGTAAAACGCTCGCTGAGCAGCGCCTTGGGCAACCGCAACGCCGCCACGTCGGCACCGAACTCCACCGGCATGGCCAGCAATTCCCGATAGCGCTGCGCGTGGGCCGGCGCCGCATAGGGTAATTCCAGGACAGCCCCCTGGAAGCGCTCCCCGAGCAGATAACGGATACCGCCAACCACCGCAGCCACCACCACTTCCAGGTAGGTTTCACGGATATCCCCCAGCGGCACGCTCTCCACCAGGCAGAAGCGCACGCCTTCCTGGGACGGTTCGATGCGGGGAACACAAAGGCGGGTACGGGTACGGAAATAACGCTCCAGCAACCGCAGGGCATCACCCAGGTCGGCACTGCTGATGGCGGCATAGCCGAGCAGGCCATGGGCGGTGAGGGTCAATTGCTGCCCCAGAGCCAGGCCGAGAGCCGGATCACCGGTCATTTCACGGGCGCCCACCATGACCCTCCGGAATTGCTCGAAACGCAGGGCCGGTTCCGGGTTATAGACCTCATCCTCGCTCAGGCCCACCTGAGAGAGTAACCGCCGGGTATCCACGCCCACCTCGGCGATCAGTTCCACCAGGTTACGCACATAGTTGACGGGGACCGGAGAACGGCCGGTACCAGGGTCCAGTTGTATAAAGCGCTCGTGATTCATGCGCTTACTATACGCTACTTTTGCCCCTGTCCGAAAATGACTGATTTCTGTCCAGCCCTGCACTTCGTTCCGGCACCACGGTTCACCAGAATGCCTGCATCCGAATTTCCCGGCCTGAACCGCCAAGGACATGACCCATGCAAGAACCTGCCTACAGCCGTCATTTCGGCGCCGATGACGCCCGCGCCATCCGCGACGCAGTGAAAAAGGATCTGGGCCCTTCCACCTTCAAGGCCCGTCCGCTGCGCGCCCTGTGGTTTATTCCCATGAGCGCCATCATCATCGGCAGCATCGCCGCCATCCTGATGCTGAGCCTGCCCTGGTGGGGCAACCTGCTGCTGGCCATCCTGGCCGGCCATACCCTGGCCTGCCAGGCCCTGCTGGCCCACGAAGTGCTGCATGGTGCGCTGGGCATGAGCAAGCGCATGCAGAACTTCCTCGGCTGGATCGGCTTTGGCCCGGCGCTGGTCCCCCCGGAATTCTGGCGCCGCTGGCATAACGTGGCCCACCACGCCCATACCAACCTGGGCGACAAGGATCCGGATTCCTTCGGCACCCTGTACCGTTACGAAAAACACCCGGCGACCGCCAACTTCACCAAACTGGCCCCGGGTGGCCGTACCTGGTACAGCTTCCTGTTCCTGTTCTATTCCTTCATGTTCCACGGCCAGCTGGTGCTGCGCATGCAGACCCGCAAGCGCGAGGAATTCAAAGGCTTCAATCGTGGCAAGGCGATCTTCCAGTCCTACCTGTGCATGGCGGCGTGGATTGCCCTGGCGATCGTGTCCGGCCCTCTGGCGATCTTCACCGTGTTGATCCCGATGATGATCATCAACTTCATTGGTCAGAGCTACATTCTCACCAACCACATGCTGCGCCCGCAGATGGACAACAACCACCCGGTGGACAATTCCATGAGCGTGCGCGCCTGGCGCTGGATCGATCCCCTGCATTTCCACTTCAGCCATCATGTGGAGCACCACCTGTTTCCCAAGATGGGCTCCGATCAGGCCCCGAAAGTGCGCGCCTGGCTGCAGCGGGAAATGCCGGAACGTTATGTCTGCCCCAGCCATGTCAAAGCGGTGGCCATGCTCTACAAGACCCCGCGCGTCTATCAGGATGCCAGCACCCTGGTCGATCCCCTTAACCGGGAGCGGACTGTGGATGTGATGGAATTGCAGGGGCAGTTGAACTAAGCAAGCTCCCGCAGCATCCATTATAAGCCGCTGTAGGAACGTAGCGGAGCGGAGTAACGCACGTAGTTCCGTGCGGCCCGAAGGGTGAGCGAAGCGAATAACACCTCTTGAGGGACGATACACGCGTCAGCGTGGAAATCGCCCGCAGGGCGACCAGGAGTGCCGGGCGTCGCCAGAGTGATCTGGTGGCACCCGCAAGCCCACTCCCTCGCTCAGGCTCGAGTTCGTCCCTCAAGAGGAACTCCTACAGCGGCTTCGCTTTAAACGTCTGAGTCGAGTCTTTTACGCTGGTGATCGCGCCGCCAGCGACGCTCCTACGGAATTTATGTAGGAGCTATGCTCGCATGGTTAACACCTCCCTCTTTCGCTATGCCAGCACGGTATTTCCTTCGGGCCGCGCGGAATGCGATACGTGACTGCGCTACGCTCCTACAGCTCCTTTAATGCCCTGTCGAAAACGGCAAGGTCGGCATCGCTGAACAGCACGAAGCGCACCCGCTGCACCGCTTCCAGGGTTGGTGCAGTATCACGGACCGTCTGCAACGCCACCTGCGCTGCCTCCGCCAACGGATAACCGAATATCCCGGTAGAAATCGCCGGAAAACCGAGCCCGGCGATACCGTTCCGGTCCGCAAGCATCAGCGCTTGTCGATAGCAGGACGCCAATAACTGGTCCGACGGTTCATCCCGTCCGTAAACCGGACCGAGACAATGAATCACATGGGCGTTGGGCAGGTTGTGGCCAGCGGAGATCACCGCGTCGCCCGGGCGAATGGGGCCCAGCGGGATGCACTCCTGCTCAAGACCCGGGCCGGCAGCCCGGTGAATGGCACCGGCCACCCCACCGCCGATGCGTAACTCGGCGTTGGCAGCGTTAACGATGGCATCCAGGTCCGACTGGTTGGCGATATCGCCCTGCACGGTTTCCACGGTGACCGCATCAAATTGGCGCTGTGACATGGCAACCTCCTTTGCGTTTTTTCCGTAGGAGCGTAGCGCGCGGTCCAATCGGCTTCGCGTTGCGGGAAGCGCGTTTCGAAAGGCCAAACCGGATGCCAGGCAGGACAGGTTTGCGCTTCTCGAAACTCGTTACTCGCTACCGGGTTTATCGCGACGCCAGCGACGCTCCTGCGGAAAACCTTACAGACTGTGAATCTCTTCCTCGCTCAGGGCCCGGAACTCCCCCGGCGCCAGCGCCACATCCAGCGCGATCTCGCCGATCTGCTCACGATGCAGGGCCACCACCTTGTTGCCCCTCGCCGCCAGCATCCGTTTGACCTGATGGTAACGCCCTTCGTGGATGGTCAGCAGCAACTGGTGCGCATCCACACGGTCCGCTCCGGCGGGCAACGTGGGGCGGTCTTCACCGCGCAGCTGGATGCCGTCGCGCAGGGCCTGCAGGTCTTCGTCGCTGACCGGATCCGCGCAGGTTACCCGGTAGCGTTTGTCGCACTGGTGATTTGGCGAGGTGAGCCGGTGGGACCACTGGCCATCCGTGGTCAACAGCACCAGGCCGGTAGTATCCCGATCCAGGCGGCCCGCTGGATGCAGATCCTGGCGCAGTTCCGCAGGCAGCAGGTCAAGTACGGTGCGATGCTCCGGGTCATCCGTGGAGCACACCACCCCCGCCGGCTTGTGCAGCATCAGATAACGGTGGCCCGGCAATTGCACCGGTTCACCATGCAGCCAGACACCCTGCCCGTCCCGCAGTTGCAGGTTGGCTTTCGGGCGCGCCTCACCTTCCACGGTGACCGCACCGCGACTGATCAGCTGTTTGGCCTCCTTGCGGGTGAGGCCGGCACTGTGGGCGAGAAAATAGTCCAGACGCATGGGCAAAACCGTTACCGGGGAAACCGTCATGATAACCGACATAAGGTGTCTGGAGTGCAGGGCCATCGCTGGTATCATAGCGGCCCGATGTCATCCCCCAGCTTTTCCGGAGCCCTATGAGTAAGCTCAACCCTCGCCAGCAGGAAGCCGTGCATTACGCCGATGGCCCTCTGCTGGTACTGGCCGGGGCGGGTTCCGGGAAGACCAGCGTGATCACCCGCAAGATCGCCTGGCTGATCCAGGAGCGGGGCATGTCGGCCCGGCATATTGCCGCGGTGACCTTCACCAACAAGGCCGCCCGGGAAATGAAGGAGCGGGTGCAGTCGCTGGTGAGCCGGGACCTGACCCGCGGGCTGATTGTCTCCACCTTCCACAACCTGGGTCTGCGCATTCTCAAATCGGAGCTGAAAGCCTGTGGCCTGCGCAATGGCTTCTCCATTCTCGACGGCGCCGACAGCAAGGAGATTCTCAAGGAAATCCTGCGCCAGGGAGAATCGGAACGGGATCTGGATGCCGTGGATGTGATCCACAAGCGGATTTCCGACTGGAAGAACGCCCTGGTGCTGCCGGAAGAAGCGGTCAGTACCGCCGAGACCGATGAGGATCTGCGCGCTGCCATGGCCTACGGCGGTTACGACCGCATGCTGCGGGTTTGTAATGCCGTGGATTTCGACGATCTGATCCTGATGCCGGCGCGCATGTTCCGCGAACAACCGCGCATCCTGGAAAAGTGGCGCAACCGCATCCAGTACCTGCTGGTGGATGAATACCAGGACACCAACGGCGCCCAGTACGAAATGGTAAAGATGCTCACCCTGCCAGCGGGCAAGTTCACCGTGGTGGGCGATGACGACCAATCCATCTACGCCTGGCGCGGTGCCCGCCCGGAAAACCTGGCGCAATTGCAGCAGGACTGGCCGACCCTGAAAGTGGTCAAGCTGGAACAGAATTACCGCTCCACCGGTCGCATCCTGAAAGCCGCCAACACGGTCATCGCCAACAACCCCCACGAATTCGAAAAAAGCCTCTGGTCCGATTATGGCTACGGTGAGCCGATCCGCTTTTCCGCCCTGCGCGATGAAGAAGCGGAAACCGAATGGATTGCCAGCGACATCTTCCACCGCCGTCTTCAACAGGGTCTGAAGTGGAAGGACTTTGCCGTACTGTATCGCGGCAATTTCCAGTCACGGATTCTGGAAATGAAACTGCAGAGTCTGTCGATTCCCTACAAGGTATCCGGGGGAAAAAGTTTTTTCTCGCGCAGCGAGATCAAGGATTTGATGTGCTACTTGCGCCTGCTGGTTAATCCGGACGACGACAACGCCTTCCTGCGCATCATCAACACCCCGCGCCGGGAGATCGGCCCGGCCACCCTGGAAAAACTCGCTACGTGGGCACTGAAGCGAGGACAGGGGCTTTACCATGTCTGTGACGATATTGCCCTCAGTGACGTCATGAGCCCCAAGGCTGCCGAGAAGCTGCAGGCGTTCAAGGCCTGGCTGGATGCCAAACGGCAGTTCTGTTTCGGCCACAACAGCCTGCAGGCAGTGCAGGAACTGATCACCGACATGGACTATGAAGGCTGGCTGATGCAGAACGCCTCCAGTCCGCGCATCGGCGAAAAAAATATTGAAAATATCTGGCAACTGGTGCGCAGCATTGAGCGCATGCTGGAAAAGCAGGAAGACGAAGAAGACGGTGCCAGCGACCTGGAATCCGTCATCAAGAAACTGGTTCTGCTGGACATGCTTGAGCAGCAACAGGAAGAAGACGACTCCGACCGGGTCCAACTGATGACCCTGCACGCGTCCAAGGGGCTGGAATTTCCCCACGTCTACATGATGGGCGTGGAAGAGGAATTTCTCCCCCACCGCACCAGCATCGAAGAAGACAACATCGTCGAGGAACGCCGACTGATGTACGTGGGTATTACCCGCGCCCGGGAAACCCTGGCCATGACCCAGGCCCTGACACGCAAACAGTACGGCGAGAAAATCGACACCACCGCCAGCCGCTTCGTGGACGAAATGCCCCAAGAGGATATCGACTATCTGGGCATCGGCATTCAGAAGGATGAAGCCAAGGAAGATGCGGTGGCAGAAGCCAGCATCGCCAATCTTCGGGCGTTGCTGGATTAGCAGGCTGCAGAAAGGCTCTCAATACTCCGGGTTTTTCCGTGAAGAACAGAGCGTAATGGAGTAACGCCAGTAAGGTTAGACTACAGGCTTTACACAGCAAATAGCTGATGCTTTGTTGCATCGCTAAGGAGCTTATAAACCCGCAATTATTAACGATGCAACTATTACTTTCTACGATAAAAAGGATTTTCAGAGGCTCCCTCGCATTCAGAAATGTAAATCAAAGCGGCTCACGCCCCCGCGGGCCTTTTTCGCCCTAAAGCGAACGCCCCCTCCACTGAAGCAATGCGATCATCACAACTCCTCCTGCAACCACAATGGACCATGCCAGCTTCTTCCTCCTTCTTCGGTAATGATCCGGCATAGCAATTACCCAAACACCCAAAAAAGCTGCCAAACCAGCAAGATAGCAATAGCCTTTCAACAGCGCACCCGTTGCAACCAACCAAAAAAAACGATAAGCAGTATTCTGAAAGTCAGGCCCAATGATTTCATTTTTTACTCTTTACAGCTCCACTGTTCTATGAAAATGATGAAATGATCCCCGCAATGAAGAATGACGCCCAAATTGCCATCCTTGTCGACGCGCGTTCCCGCGAAGCGATCCACGTCTATAGTCAGGCCGGTGGCTTTGACGTTGCTGGGAATGCCGTAGAAGTAGACCGGAGACAGGCTGGTTTTGAACAGACCATAGCTGGGGGCACGGTAGCCCACACTGTGGGCCTGCTTTTCGCTAATCTTGTCCTGTATATCATTCAGAGCGAAATAGCTGAGTATGGTGCTGTAGAGCAGGTCACCGACTACCTGCCGCTTGGTCAGGCCTGCGAAGTCTTCCGCTTCCAGTTTCTGTCGGGTGCTTTCCGGATTGGTTTGCAGGGACTGGGCCTGACTTTGGCTAATCCCTTGCAGGTTAAGCGCCAGGACACGGCACTACCTCGAAAAAAACCACTACAAAATGACCGCCTTGCGTTATTCTGAATATCCGCCCCTCTTACCCCTTATAAAAAATCGTCGAACAGAGGGAAAAATTTCCTTATCATTTAACAGCGTACTTACCGTTCTTAGAGCAGCTATCCATTGAACCAAATAGCAGCTCAATTACCTATATCCAAGAATATAAAACATAGGAAAAAAATGCGCCAATCAACGCTATTAGCATATGAATGAGCGCCCCAGAAGCTGGCCCAAAAGCATAATTTTTAGTGACCATAGAGTAGATTATGGCGCCAATTATTATGGGCACACTAACAACATAGAGGTAATTACGGACACTCACCTCATATACAAAATACTCAATAAAAAAAGGCTGAAAAAGACACTCAGCAGTGAAAAAGACTCTATGAAATCACTAAAATTCCACTTAGAGTCTATTTTCTCCACCCCATAGAACCTTCTCAGTATTCTTGAAAAACCTGGCTTCTTCATCTACCTCCCCGCGCAGCAGCACAGCCTGTTGTTGCCATAGCAATCAGCATCTCATTTATCATACTCATGAAGACACTAAATATAACAATCAAAGCCACAACAACCAATGGACCAATAAATGAAAATGCAACAGCCAATAGGAACGTGCTCAGGAAGCCATTTAAGTACGCAATAAATCCAGATATTACGCCCGCAGCCACAGCCCCACAGGGGCCTTTCAGGTCGGAAAAAGCACTAACCGCTGTAGCTGAAAAACCAACAAAAGAAGCGATTCTGAGAAGTTTCTCACCAAATTTACTAAAGTCAAAGTAGGGCCTTTCAAACTCCCAGCTTATCCACACAAGAATATCTTTAATCGTTGAGAATATATTCCCCCCATTCTCACCACCCTCAATCAGATAAGCCCCAGCCCCACTATAGGGATCCAGCACAATATAGCCGGAGGACTGGCTCCCAAAGAAATTCACCGGCCTCTCATGGGCCGTCACTTCCTTGCCCGCATACACTGAGTTACGGATATCCGTTTCTACCTCATCGGACAATTCAATACTGGCCAGTGCCTGATCCAGGTTTCCCTGGGTAATCGTCCAGATCTTCTGCCCTTCGGCGGCGGCAAGCTGGATGGCTTTAACCGCGCTAATACCATGAGCGGGGGCATCATCCGTGCTGTACATCTGTTCCGGTACCAGGTGTTCCATAGCTGATAGCCGGGCACCACGGGCACGGTTGTACGCCAGCCGGCGTTCCACATTGCCATCCTTGTCGACGCGTGTTCCCGCGAAGCGATCCACGTCCATAGTCAGGCCGGTGGCTTTGACGTTGCGGGGAATGCCGTAGAAGTAGACCGGAGACAGGCTGGTTTTGAACAGACCGTAGCTGGGGGCACGGTAGCCCACACTGTGGGCCTGCTTTTCGCCAATCTTGTCCTGCATGTCATTCAGGGCGAAATAACTGAGGATCGTGCTATAGAGCAGATCACCGACTACCTGCTGCTTGGTCAGGCCTGCGAAGTCTTCCGCTTCCAGTTTCTGTCGGGTGCTTTCCAGATCGGTTTGCAGATCTTGGGCCTGACTCTGACTGATGCCTTGCAGGTTCAGCGCCAGAGCTCTGTATTCGCCAGCAACAGCTTCGTTCTGACTGGTGCGCCATCCCTGATTGGGCTGCCAATAGCCCATTTCGGATTGTAGCTCGGAGCCCATGGTGGTATTGGAGGTTGCTGTGGCCACTACCTCGTTGCCTATGGTGAATTCACCGGTCAGATCGATCAGGTAGCCCGGCAAAGTATCGGGAATATCGTTGGGGTCGACCTCGCCGTTTTCATCCGGCTCTGGCAAATAGCTGGCCAGGGTCTCCTCATCTTCCGGGGTGGCCGGTTTGAAGGACAGGGCGAGTTTGCGACCGGCCAGGGCTACGGTGGGCTGCTGGATACTGATTAATTCGCTGCCCTGCCGACCGAATTGGTTGGTATAAAGCTGGTAACGGAATTTCCAGCGCAGGCTATCCGATAACTCGGAGGCTACCAGCTTGCGTGTCAGCAATTGATAAGGAAGCCCGGCGGCCAGCTGCTGGTGGATCACTGTCTTGATGTTCTGGGTGCCCAGCACCTCCCCTACCGTCGCGTCAGGGGCCTGGTTTTCCAGAAAAGCCTCCAGTTGGGCGCGATAGTCGGCAAAGGCATCTTCCATAGCCTGCTGGGGCACACCCTGCACCCAGCCTTCCTCTTCGTTGATGGTGCTTTGCTGTTCGATGGTCTGAGCCAGCCCTTCGGCATCGAAGGGGACTTGCTCTTCCAGAGCCATGCCCTCCGTATACTCGTATTGCTTGAAGCTGGCATCCATGGGCACCCAGCTATCGCCCACGCTATGTTTGGCCCCACGGCTGGGGTGATAGTCGATCCAGGCCTCTACCCACACATGCTCCAGGTTGATATGGGTGATTTCCCCTCCGCTGACCATGCCAACATTGGGGATACCGCCCTGCCCCAGAAGATCGCTGGCGGCTTGCGGGGTGTTGACGTTGCCTACCCAGTTCATCACCTGATCGGCAGGCATTTGTACGGTACCGAACGTGTAGCGGGCAGGGATGTTGGCGGCACGAAGCAAGGCAACCAGCAAGCTGGCTGTGTCGTAGGCATTGCCCTTACCGTGTTGCAGGGTGTAATCCGCGCCCTGGATGGAACCATGGCTGGGAATAAACTCGATGTTATTGCGAACCCACTGGTAGATTGCCACTGGGTCGTGATCCAGCGCTTGCGCCTTTGCACGGATGGCATCGGTGAGCTGGGCGTCCAGCGTGGCGGCCAGGTCCTCTTCCGTGGGGCCTCCGGGTTGTCCGAGCATGTCGGGGGTAATGACGTGACTGGCCAGTTGCACGCCACGTTCGAATAGGGGGAGCGCATTCCTGGCGCTTAATTCTCTGGCCGTGGTCGCCGGCTCCGGGGTCAGGCTCGGGTCCGGGGTACCCCATGGCAGGTTGTTCGGGTCGAAAGGGTCACGGGGTTTTTCCAGGGTGAAGCTGTCCATCCACTCTTTCAGCGATGCCGCCGCGTCCTGCTGCTCCTGCAGACTCTCTGCTTCCAGCATGGCAGCCATCCGAACTTGCATGGTCTGGTAGCGTTCCCGGTATTGTTGACGAGCCTCGGCGTGCCGCTGCTGGATTTTTTCCGGTAGCTGCTTTTCGCGCAGCCGCTTGGCGGTGGTATCAAACTCTTTCAGCGCCTGCTGATGCAGATGCTCGGCCCTGCCAGATAGCCAACTGAGATCGTCCACGCCTTCCAGGGTCAGCTGGCTCAGCCCTATGGCTGAAAGCATGTTATCCAGCATGCCGCCTTCCTTGGCCAAACGCTGGTCAATCACCGCTTTGCGGTCACGGACCCTGTCACGAACATGCTTGAGCACCTGATCCAGATGCTGGTTCTTCGCTTCCCAGCGAGCCTGCTCGGCAATGTCCTTCTGGCGCTCTACCTCCAGTGCGACTGCCCAGGATGGCCAGATCACTCCGTTGAGAAGGAACAGTACTGCCGCCATCGCGATGGTGCGGGCAAATCGGCCGGACTCACGGATTTTCTCCATGGCTGGCGCGTCTACGTTATGCACCTTTTCCCCGTGCCCCATGAGTCCATTCCCCCGTAACATACGCTTTGCCTCGATTCTTGTTCCGTTCATAACACTCTCGCCCCCCATTAGCGGTTCAAGGCCCAAATTGCCCAATCCAGATCTACGCGTAGCGACGGGGCATCCGGGTGACTTGAGCCTGCCAGCGCCGATGTGGCTTTCAGGGCCTTCTTGATGGCGAGGGCTTCGTGCCCGTGATTATTGGCCACCACCGCCATTTCCAGCAGAAGCGCCGCTTTCTTCAGTTTCAGGTCAAGCAGGGACTGACCGTAGGCCGCCTGTACGGCCTGGGTCACTTCCATGAGGGTCTGGGTGTCCGGCCCTTCCTGCAGTGGCAGCATTTCCGATAGCGTCAGCGAGGCACCGCTACCAAGGCTGGCCGTCACCTCCGCGCTTAATGCGGCCGAGCCCTGCGAGAAGTTCGGAACCAGCCAGGCGTGCAGATTACGCTGCTCGGCTTCACCCAAAGCCAACTGCCAGGACAAGGGACCATTCTGTGTGGCAGGCAAAGTGTTCAGCACATCGCCACCTGAAGACATAGCCAGATCTGCCTGTACATCGACAGCGGGCCCCGTGTTTTGCAACGACAGCGTGACAGGGAACACTGTGCCCGGGCGATTTATCAGATTTTCTGCTGTGGTGTATTCCAATGCCCGCGACAACAACCCGGCATGGTGCTCACTGCCACCTTCGGCTACCGCTTCGGCCAGCAGGTCGTAACCCACATACACAGCCCTCCCCTCGCCGTAATCACGATAGGTAACGGCATCGTGCTCACTGGAATAAGCCAGACACTGAAGCGAATGGTCACTGACCCCCTGATACAAGGCAGCAACATTGGCTTGGTGATGATGTATGCGCGGCAACCGACGATCCAGAGCCAGTGGCAGGTAGGTCGGTTCGGAGAGCGGGGATTGCATAAATTCCACGCCATCCGCCCTGTGGCCATCCCAACCCAGCAGACTAACCAGATAGTTGCCAAGCAGACTCTCATGTGGATGGACCCCCAGGGTCTGATACAGGGGCAGAGTGCGCGGCCTGTCACCGGCAGCATACACGAGGCCATCGCCTCGATTAACCGCTTCCCGCAGTTGCTTGGCAGTCCAGTGCCCTAACGGCACCCGGTCTGCCAGCAACAGATACTGCTGATAATTTCCCGATAACAAGGCATCACGGAAACTATCCAGAGAATCCACCAAGGTGTAGCTGTAGCCATTTTCCGTCAGGAAGGCGTCCAGCCATTGCTGTTGCTCTACCAGTGATGGCGTTTCCGGATGCCCCTGAGCATGCGAGGCGCTCTGCGTTTCCGCAACATTGATATCCACCACTTCAAAATCGCCCAACTTCTGGCCAAGCGCCGGAAAATAGCCGCACTTGAATCCGGTCAGGCCGGTTTCCAGCTTTCCTTGCAGGAAAAGGAATATGGGGTACTTGGCGACAATATTGTGTTTGCCGCTTAGCAGCGCCGAGCCGGATACCCGCACCTCTACGGCCTCCCGGGTCAGGCTGGTCACCGCCACATTCATATCGGCCCTGATATTGCTGTCTAGCAAGTCGGTAAAGGCTTGAGGTGTCGATGCCTCCAGATCAAGGGTGAAGAAGAGGGAATTTAGCGCCTTCACGCTTACCAGTGTGCTAGCCGATAATGGCTTCGGAAACTCTGCGCGCAAAGTCAGCCAGTCGACAGCGGTACAGGTATCTTGCGGCTTATCAGCCAGCACCAGCAATCTCGATTTCCCAGAGACGGAGAGCGTGGTTTGCAGAGAAATGGGCGGTTCCTCTATCTGGAAAACCGCATTGTCTATATCGCGTTGCTCGCCATTTTCTTCCACCTGCAGGGCGCAGGCATGGCGAGTCAGATTAAAGCCTGCCGTACCAAACACATCCGAGAAAGTGATTGTCCCACCTGGCTGCAAGCTCACTGTTCGTGTATCGCGATGCAGCTCGCCCTGGTTATCCACATCCAGTCGAGTGTTGATCACTGTCAGGTTCTGTATCGCCTCGCTGCTGATATTGCGGAGCGTGAAATCACAGGTTTGCGGATCCCCCTGGTACACGTTAGCAGAGCGGGCCTGGACCTCTCCGTCCACAGCTCTGATTGCGCTGATGCTGATGGTGAATGCCTGCCTATCACTGGCCAGTACATCCCCATCATCGTCAACCAAGGTGCCTACCACTTCATAGTTGCCGGCACTCACACCTTCCAGAGACAGGTTTTCGTAGAGCTGCATAACCTGGCCGATCGCCAGACCAGACAATGCATATTCTTTATTGAGCAGCACATTTCCGCTTTCATCACTGACAATCAGACGATAATTGGCTGGCTGTATCAGTGTGCTACTACTGCTATTGAGCAAGGTGTTTTCGATAACTGCTTTATCGCCCTGGTAGTAATCGGGTTTATCGGTACCTACACCCACCGTGGCCACAGGAGCAGACACATCCCCGCCTTCCCGGATAGAGAAGGGCACCACCTGGGAGTCAAGTCGTTCTCCACTCTGGCTATACAGTTCGGCAATGGCCTGGTAGTCACCGGCCAATGTCACCCCACTATTCCAGACCGCACTCACTAACCGTTGCTCACCGGATGGCAAAGCAGGCACCGGCTGGTTGCCAAGATTGGCAACCAGCGCGCCGCTACTATCGAAAATGCTATATTGCACTGAATAGTCTGCTTCTACCCCGCCGGTATTGATCACCAGGGAGTCCAGGTTCAGATCTTCGGTGGGAGCGAGCAAGCTATCAGACAGAGTCAGCGTGAGCGACCCTCTGCGTGCGGCCACTTTCTTCTGAGTGAGATTATTGGTGTTATTACATTCTGCCACCTGGCCCTCAATAGAAGCACGGGCATAAAGAGTGACACCCTGCAGCTGGTCAGGACCAACATCGTCCATCACCGCATTTTTGTGAGCGCCGCTTTTAACTCCTCCACCAACAATCAAGTCACCAATTTCTGTACCAGTGTCAGGGTGGCCATCAAACAGCGTGATATGGATATCCTCTGAAATGTCGGCAGATCCCGCATTACCAATAACCATGGCAACCGAGGCCAGCTCTCCCACGCCGTTGTCCACGAACTGAAGGGCACCAAGGGTCAAATCAGGGATCTTTGTTTCTTTTGCAACTTTCGAGGATATGCCTTCGATGTATTCCTCATAGCTATCCACCATGAGGACAAAACCACGCTCTCCGCCCGCTGGTTTAGGGAAGACAATACTGCTGAGAAGCGTTTCATTCGCCCCACCACCAACACCAATAGAATTGATGACATCAATACCTGCAGCTCGAGCCCTCTCAGACGCAGCAACGGCAGCTGATTGGCTGGACTGACCATCCGTTGATACATCAATCACCTGCAACGCCGTTGTGGGAGTCGCATTCCCGACAACCTCAGTCGCCCCATCGATGCAGCTATGAATCGACGTCCCGCCTCCGCGTTTTCTGACACCACGAATCGCATCAGCCAGGCCGGCCACGTTATCTTCTTCGATCACTGTCGGATCGATTTCAAGATAATCTCTACTGCTGAATTGCAGTAACGACAACCGCATTGAACCGTCACGGGGAACAATATCCGGGTTCTCGATAGCCTGAGCAGTCCCTTCCAGCTGCAGTTGAAATTCCGAATAACTGACGCTACCGGAAGAATCGAGGCACAAGGCCAGGTCCAGGTAGGGCTTCTGATTACTGGCACACTCTCCAGCCGTACTTTCTATATTGTTAGTCTCTGATAGCTCGGAAATAGCCTCTCCCGCATCAAGCAGGATATGTAAAGGCGCATCACGGAACGGCAAATCACCCTGAACCGGAATACTGATTCGCTGAGTGCCATCGACCTCCAGCATTGCCTCAACGTCGGTTTCGCCAAGTACCGGATCATGGTCCGGACTAAAGGCACCATCACGGTCTGCATCGCTGAACGCCCGCACAGCGAAAGGCTGCGTTAGATCAGCATTCCCGCGATTAATAATCACAACATCAAGTTCACCTGATACTTCGAAGGTATCCGGGTCAGACAGCAGATCTCCAGACTGGGTGCTTTGTACTGCAAGATCGGGCAACAAGGCATCGATCCCCGGTTGGCGGAGACGGACTTCACCCAGATCAAGATCACCACCCGTTGCGATGACAACAGGGAACGACAGGGGCTGATAGTCCACTTGTGAAAATTCGAGGGTGTATTCGCCCAGAGACAGACCTTTCACCTCGAAACGTCCGGAGGAATCCGTCATGGCCTCGCCGGCCACTGTCGAAGATGAAACCTTCACCTTAACCAGAACCCCCTGCAACGGATTCTGAGTACGCACATCCACCACCTTGCCGCTGATACTGTTCACGGCACGATCCAGTGGCACCAGCTCCAGCTCCCCCAGGTCATTGATAACACCCGCCTCTACGCGTGCAGTGGCGCCAGTGGCACTATAGCCGGAAGCGGTAATGGTAATTTCTACCTCAGCCGCCAAAAGCTCCCTGAGCTGAAAGTACCCATCACTGTCGGTAGTAACCGTTACCGGTGCAGTACCATCCAGGTAATCGACAGAGACTTGCGCCTCCACAACCCCCCGACCGGTAATCGCGTCAATGACAACCCCTTGGAATCCACCCGGCTGCTGTTGTGGTGCATCGCCAGTGGGGGCAAGCAGCGGTGAAAACTCCACGCTGGCCCCGTCAGATACTTCTGCTTCAGCGGATACACTCTCAAAACCTGCTGCAGACACCCCCAACGTCAGGTTGCCTGCAGGTAAGTCCTCTAGACGATATTGACCCTGTGCATCCGTAGTGACCGATTTGGCAACACCCTGCACTTCCGCGCTGACCATTGCACCGCTAATTGAGGCTCCCTGGTGACTGCTGCTGATGGTACCAAAAACACTCACGCCCTCCGGCACCGACACCTTCAATCCGGGGGAAAACAGCAGGGTTTGGCCGGCCGCCATTTCCGCATTACCGGTTACTGACTCATAGCCTTGCGCTGAAGCGGTAATACTAAGCGGCCCCGCCGGCACCTCACTGAACAGGTAGGAGCCATCAGTCGCCGTGCCAGAGGAAAGGCCCGTGCCGGTCAACGTTACCGTTGCCTGCGCTAACGGAGCCCCGCTATCCCGATCCGTGATGGTGCCGCGAACAATGCCGGTTTGAAGCGGCTCGCCGGTATCCGGATCGGTTTTCTGGATACTAAGTGCCAAGGTCCCAAGATCACGTTTTTCGCCAGTTTGCAGGACCGTGTTGAGCACCAGGGTGCTGTATCCCCCTTTATTCATGGAAAGTTGGTAATGGCCGGGAATCAGACGATCAGCAAAAAAATCGCCATCTGCATCAGTAACGAGCTGGCGTGGTTCAGGCCCGTCAAGCGCAATTTCAACGCCCGAAAGAGGCTGGCCGCTCTGGGCATCTACGAGGGTACCGGTAAGGCTTGTTATGTCTGCAGCGGGACGGGATGCCGCTGACAGTACACGCAGGGCCAGAGCCGTAACATACACATCCTGCTCGAAATCCCCACCCGGGTTCTGCCTGTTTTGCAGCGCATCCAGTGCCTGCTGGAGGGTAGTCCGGTCAACAGCCCGCGACACCAGTGCATACAACGCCAATGCAGAGCTTTCAGTATCACCCCAGAGCTGACCCTCTTGCTGGGCCAGCAAGAAATCTGCGGCTGCTTGCAGTGGAGACTCCACATCATAGATATGGCGATACTGCCAAAGCGCATGCATAGCCAGAGCGGTAGTCTGGACTCGCCCCACATCGCCAGCCAATGCCCAACTGCCATCATCATTCTGGGCATTGATCAGATATTGCAGCGCATAGGCAGCAGGCTCCTGAGTAATGCCCAACAAGGATAGTGTTTCCAGTGCGTAGGCTGTGCTTAATGGGTCTGGGTCATAGCCGGGAAATGCCCCAAATCCGGAACCGGCTATTTGGCGCTTAAGCAATTCGTCCTGTGCCTCACCAAACTCCTGGCCCAGCGCGTAAGCCGTCCGGATACTACGGGACAGGTTCTCCGCACTGTGGTCTGCATCGACGCTGGCAAGATAGCTGGTCACACCACTCAAAACACCGGCAAGACTCTGATCCGCATCAAGCAGGTTGATTGCGGCTTCCGTGGTGGACTGAAAAGTGATGGCTTTGGAGGCAGGGGAATCCAGACTGCCATCGGCATGAATTTGATCAACAAGCCACTGCTTTGACGCTTCCTGGCTGCCCACCCCCAGCACAGGAAAAAACAACAACAGACAGAAAAGAGCCCGAATCCAGCCCCAGATACCTGAACGTGACGCAGCCATGCGATCCCCCGCTTGAAAACCCTACGCTTCTTTTATGAATAAGAAGGCAAAGGCTAACAGCAAGGGGCGAGGCATTATGTAAGATATATCTTAAGGGGACTGTAAGAGTTTTACCTGAAGATGTGGTAAACCCTCATCAAATGAAGAACCGTTTAAACGCCTCGCCTACTTCGCGCCGCTGAGCTGCAGCATGTAGATGACAGCGTTGCGGACTTCCTCGTCGCTGCAGTCGAAGCAGCCTCCACGGGGGGGCATGGAGTTGATGCCGGCGATGGCCTCGTTGACGATGGTATCGAAGCCTTCTTCTTCGATTTCGTGGGACCAGTAGAGGCGATGTTCCTTGCCGACTTTGGGAGCGCCAAGTGCGCCGGAGCCGTGGCAGGTGACACAGTATTGGCGGTACAACTGCGCCCCGTCGCGCGCCTGCGAAACATCCGCAGCGGCCGGGGCGCTATCGTCGGAACAGGCTGCCAGCCACAGGGCCGACAGCAGGATTCCCAGGGAACGCAGCAAAATTATTGACTCTGCTCGACCATGTACTCGACGGCGGCCTTGATCTCGTCGTCAGAGCAATCCATGCACATCCCCTTGGGCGGCATGGCGTTGAAGCCTTCGATGGCATGCTTGACCAGGGTGGCGTTGCCCTTGGCAATACGGGCACTCCACTCCGCAGCCACACCGGTCTTGGGGGCACCGGCTGCACCGGTGGCATGACAGGCGGCGCAGGCAGACTGATGCACCTGCTCACCACTGCGCGGACCACTGGCCACTTCTTCTGTGGCAGCGGCAGCGCTGCCGCACTCATCACCCTCGACGCACACAGACCCTACCGGCTCAAGACGCTCGGCGGTGGCTCGCTCGCTGAATACAGAGCGCTCACCCAGCGGGTAAGGGGAGATTTCCTTGGTGCTCTTTGCAGCCACGCTACCGGCGGCAAACAGGGTAGCGACCAGTACCAGGCTGGCAGTCAGCATCTTTTTCACGATTCCACCTCTATTCTCTGTGTTTCGCCCGAGGGCGCTGCGCCGGCGATTATACCCGCTCAGGGCGTAGGGACAAAATGCTTGATGTATCGACTGTGGCCGGGAGACCTGCGACAGGGGAAAACCGGTGCGCCATGCCATGACTGCCCGGCCCGGCAGCGAACAGGTCTAGTGTATTTCGATACGGGGTAATGACAGGGTGAAGCGGCTGCCTTCGTTGACCACACTGTCCACCTGGATGTCGCCGCCATGGCGTTCGGTCACCACCTTGACGAAGCGCAACCCCATGCCCGCCCCGCGGGTACGCGCGCCACCGCTGGTGCTGGCCCGGCTAAAGCGCTGGAACAGTCGCTCCTGGAATTCCGGCGGAATGCCCACTCCCCGGTCACGGACCTCACAGACCACGGCCTCCTCCCGGGCATACAGGCGCACGTCCACGGAACTCCCCGCATGGCTGTATTTGATGGCATTGGTGAGCAGGTTCACCATCAGACGCTCGAGCAATTCGTTATTGCCCAGCACCCAGACCTCCTGATGGGGGTCGTAATCAAAGCGCAGGGTGATCTCCGCCTGCTGGGCCTGGATCTGCACCATATCAATGGCACTCTCCACCACATCAAGCATGTCCTGCTCGTTCATTTCCACCGATTCCACCGCTTCCACCCGCGCCAGCTGGAGGAATTGCTCGGCGATGTTCAGGTTGCGCTGGGCATAATGTTGCACGTTGTCGAGAAACTCTCCGAGGGACTGAGCCTCACCCTGCTGACGCATTTTCTCGGTAAGCGCCAACACCGATACCATGGGGGAACGCAGGTCGTGTGAGAGGAAATCCAGCATTTCAGAGCGGGCCCGCATGGCCTGTTTCACATCGCTGATGTCCTTGAAGGAGATAATCATCATCCGCCCCGGATTATCACCGGCATGCACCAGCAGCATATCCAGATAGAGATCGGCTCCCTGACGATTGCGGCATTCCAGCTGGGTCCGGCCTTCCGCCAACGCCTGGCATAGCAGCTCATCCCAACTGTGTTCTCGCAGTTCCAGCTCTCTGCCCAGGTCTGTGACAGTGGGCTGCCCCGCATCCAGGGCCCCTATTTCCAGCCCCAGCAGAAAGGAGGCCTGGGGATTGGCGTAGACGATCACCCCACAGGCATCCGCAATGACCACCCCTTCACGGATTTGCGCCAGGGTCACCTGGAAGAACCGCGTCAGGGCTTCCTGGCGATCCTCTTCCCGACGCAGACGGTCGATATGTTTTTCCAGCACTTCATAGCGGGGCCCGACGGTGGGCGCATGGGTACGCACTCGCACCAGCATGGCCCGCACCCAGTAATCATAGGTGTCCGCATGCAGGGCTTTATGCCAGACCAGGTCCAGTTCGTAGCGGCGGCCGGCATGCTTGAACCGATACTGGCGCGCCAGAGCGCCTTTCCAGGTGGCCGCCGGCAGACTGTCACCACCCCGGCAGGGTTTCTCGCCGCCCAGCAGCCGCCAGGCACGTACCGGTAACACCTGGTCAAACATGCGCCCCATTTGCTCCAGGCTGGATGGCCGTGTCAGCCGCTGGTTCAGGTCACTGTATTCGGACAACCGCTCAAGGGCATGACGCATGTAGGACAGGGAATATTCCAGACGTCGCCAGGTCCACAACGGGTACGCCATCAACGCCGCCGCCATGGCCCCGGAGGGCGGGAACCACAGGCGCAGCACGATCAGCACCACCATGCTTGTCAGCAGGCAGAGCAAAATCACCCCGCCCACCAGGGGAATACTCCAGCGCGGCAGCACATAGGGCAGCAGCAGCGGCGCCAGCAGGGCCAGCATGGTGCCCAACACCAGCACACTGCTCATGGGCAGTTCCCGGATCAAGCGATCCGCGCGCAGGGCATCCAGCAAATTGGCATTGACCTCCACGCCGGCCATCAACTCCCCCTGACTGGCCATGGGGGTGGGCAGCATGTCGCCGAGACCGGCTGCGGTGGCACCAATCAACACGATCTTGTCACGGATCAGCTGTTCCGGGATCAGGTTATCCAGCAGCTCCACCGCCGATACCTGCGGATAGCTGTTGGGCCCGCTGACAAAGGGTAAATAGCGATGGTAACGGCGCACATTGGCCAGCCCGGAGAACTCTTCGCCCTTGTTGGCCGGGAAGGTGTTCTCCGGCAGCATCCCCTCCTGAATCAGCAGGGTCTGGGTGATATGGGGCCACCAGGCCTGGCCGATACCGGAGCGCATATACACGGAACGGGCCACTCCGTCGCTGTCCAGTTCCAGGTCCACATGGCCCAAACCTGCGGCAGCCCGGGCAAAAGGCGCATAGGGCAGGACTTCGATGAGCTGACCGCCAGCGCGCAGTTGCTCCACGTGCACCGGCAGGTAGACATGGCCATTGGCCGCCATGGCCTGCACCAGGGCGAGATCGGAATCCGGGTTGTTGCGGTCCGGCTCGGACAGGATCAGGTCCACCAGTATCGCCCGGGCGCCCATCTCGGTGAGGCGGTTGATCAGCCGGGCATGAACTTTACGATCCCAGGGCCAGCGGCCAATTTCCCGCAGGCTGTATTCGTCAATGCCGACGATAACCAGATCCGGGGAGGGGTCGTCAGGGAGGGTTTTGAGAAGGTTGTCGTAGATGTAGCGATCAATAAAAGACAAGGCCCCACTGATACTCAGCAGGGCACAGAGACCCACTACCAGAAACAGCACCGAAATGTGTTCCGCCAGATAGCGACGCTGATAGGCATTGAGGCGCGAGCGCATCTATTACAGCGCCAGCAACAATGCGGCCCCGCCGAGGAAGACCCAGAGGTCCCATTTGGAATCCTTTTCCGCCACAGGCTCCGGGGCGGCCTCAATGGAGAAATCGGTCCAGCTTTCGTGGCCACGCAGACCATTCTCATCCACCGCACGTACCAGCAGGCGATAATCGCCCTCCGGCAGCGCCTGCTGCCATTGGCCCGCCTGAAGGGACGCCTGCCCCAACAGTGCCTTGTCGTCCTGGCGATACCATTCCAGCCAGTAGCTGGCCGCATCCGATTGGGTGGGCCATACCGCTGTGACGCCCTGATGGGAAGCGGTCAGCTCCACCGACGGCGCAGGCAACAGGGGAACCGGCTCGATAGGCGGCTCATCCAGTCTTGCCAGGGTGGCGAAGCCGGCCTGCACATCACGACGGGTTCCACGAGCGCTGACATCCACCCGGCCATCCACCACCTCGTTGCGGGTGGTTTCACCGGCATCCACACTCACGTAGTACTCGGTACCACGCACCGCCGCCACCGCACCGGGGGTGAAGACCTTGAAAGTGCGATCGTCGTTGCTTGCCGGGGTTACCCGGTTACGGATATTGCCTCGCTCAAGGCGTAGCTCGGTCTGCTCGCCCTGTTGATCCAGAAAACGGCGATAGCGATTCACCACCAGCAGGCTGGCCGGCTTGATCACCACTTCGGACTGGTCAGCGAACTCCAGGCGGGCACTGCCGCCGGCGGCGGTTTCCAGCGCATCACCGAAAGCCACCTGCTCCCCGCTCTGCACTTGTCGGGCCTCGCCGCCGGCGGCGGGATACAGCATCACCTCACCGGTCACCGCAACCACGCGGGCCGGGATCGGCTTTTCCTTGAGCCAGGCGATCGGCACGAGCAGATTCTGGCCCGGTTCCACGCTGTGAGGGTCTGCCAGAGAATTATGGCTGGCCAGATCTCGCCAACAGGACGCCGGTTGCTGGGCAAATTGCTGGCAGACCTTCCAGAGGGTATCTCCGGGGCGCAGCGTGTAATGCCAGTCGTCCGATGCTGCTGCGGCAGTCGTCAGTCCCAGCAGCAAGGCTGCACACAACCAGACCCTCATAGCGTTATTCCTCAATCGGCTCCAGACGGTAACCATGCTGGTAGACCGTCTTGATGCGGTAGCCCTGCTCCGGGCGAATCTGCAGGCTGCGTCTGATGCGGCTGATATGCACATCCACGGTTCGTGATTCGATCGGGGTCATGATGCCCCAGACCTTTTCCAGCAGATGGGCACGGCTCATCAGCTTGCCCACATTCTGGAACAGATAGCTGGCGAGCTCATAATCCTTGTCGGTGAGCTTCACCGGCTCGTCCGCCAGCAAAATCTGCCGTCGCGATCGGTCCACTGTCCAGGGCCCCACTGTCAGGGCCGTTTCATCATCCATATCCGATACCCCCGCCCGGCGCCCAAGGGCGGCTATCCGGGCCAGCAATTCCGCTTGCTTGGTAGGTTTGACCATATAGTCGTCCGCGCCCTGGGAGAGAGCCCCCACAATGGAAGACTCGTCGTCACGCTGGGTGGCAAACAGCACCGGCGTGCGGTTACCGCTGGCCCGGACTTCCTCCAGCACGGCATAGCCGTTCATATCCGGCACTTCCCAATCCAGCACCAGGATGTCGAAGGTGTCGCGCCGTAACAGGGACATGAACTCGCGCCCGCTGGCCAGGTGAATACAGTTATGGCCCGCTTCCTTAAGCCAGTGAGTGACAAGCTCAGCCTGAGCCATGTCATCTTCCAGATAAGCAATGCGCACAGTTTTCTCCATCAGTTGGCGGCCAACATCTGCCCGAAGAGGGTACCGATTTATCGGGGGTATCACGGGAAAAGATTGTAAAATGGACAGCACCGACGTGCGAGGCCGAAAGCACCATCAGGCTGGCGATGCGGTCAGTTTGAGGCCGACGATACCGATCACTACCAGCCCCATGAAGGCCAGACGCGACAGGGTAGCCGGATCCTTGAAGAACAGGATGCCCAGCAGGGTGATTCCCACCGCCCCGAGACCGGTCCAGACCGCGTAGGCAGTGCCCACTGGTATGCCCTTCATGGCATAGGAAAGCATCAGCATATTGAGCGCGGTGAGCACCAGCGACGTGCCGATGGACGCGACTCCGGGCTGCATCTGGATCCACTTGAGGCTCATGGCCCAGGCGATTTCCACAATCACTGCCAGTAATAACACAATCCAGTACAGGTTCATCCTGTTTCCTCCGATACGCTTGTCGTTTCACAGACACGGGCTCGTAAGGAAAGGCAGCGCTACCGGAAACCCGAAAGAGGCAGACTGCGGAGTGATGACGGCCCAGGTGGCACATCGCGCGCAGATTATAAGCATCTGCGCCCACATTGCATCCCATCCATGGACGCCAACGCCACAACCGGCTATCATTCGCGCCCGTTGAACCCCCAAGTTCTTCATCTGCAGACGGTCGGAACGGAACAACCTCGTTCAACCCTCTGCAACCGGTTTTGCGCCCGTAGCTCAGCTGGATAGAGCGTTGCCCTCCGGAGGCAAAGGTCAGAGGTTCGAATCCTCTCGGGCGTGCCATATTAAAAAAAGGGGCTTCCTGTTCAGGACGCCCCTTTTTTATTGTCCTGACCGGCTATTCCCCTGCCCCCTCCGACCGGTACTCGCTGGGTGAACAGCCCTGCCAGCGCCGAAAGGCGCGCACAAATCCCCCGGCGTCGGTGTAGCCCAGATGGGCAGCCACTTCCTCAATTTTCATGGCGGTGCTCCTGAGCAACTGCAGTGCCAGTTGGCGCCGCTCTTCTTCGACCAGGTCCCGGTAGCTGGTGCCTTCCTGTTCCAGTTTGCGGCGCAGGCTGCGCGCAGACAGTGCCAGTTCGCCGGCCATATCATTGAGCGTCGCCCCCAGCCCCAGGTTGCCGAGCAGTTTCTGGCGCACCTTACCGGCAATGCCACTGCTTTCCACGGTCTCCATACGCTGTCGGCATTGCTGTTCAAGCATGCGGGTAAGCACCGGATCATAACCGGGGAACGGCTGGCTGGCCCCGGCACGGTTGACCAGGAGCCGGTTGGCACGGGCATGAAAGGTGGGCGTCAGACCACATAGCGACGACACCACGGAGCCCGCCACATCCGGTTCGCCGGTGAACTCAATCCCCTGGAACGCCACCCCCTGAAGGGTGATTTCCCTGACCAGATTGATCGCCGTGGCCATGTCCCGCTCGAGCAGAAACTGGCGCAGGTGGGGCGGTATCGGGTCCGGATCGAAGATCACGCCAAAGGTATCGCCTTCCTCACAGACTGCAATCCGGCAGTAGGCGGTACTCAGCGGCAGATAGCGTATGCCCAGGGTGACAGCATCGCGCAGGGTCTTGCAGGTGCGCAGGGCAAATCCCCACACCCCGAAAGTGGCCAGGTTGTATTGCAGGCCCAGCTCAAAACCCCCTACCCCTACAGATGGCAGGGCCAGCATAAGGTTTTCGATAAGACGCATTTCCTGGGTGCGGGTCACCAGCCCTTCGCCGCTGGACAATTCGGCCTCGGCAATGCCAGTGCCCAGCAAGCAGGTTTGCCGGTCAATGCAATGACGCTGGGCGAAGTTGAGCATGACCTGACTGATGGCCACAGGATGGAACTTGTCGTCTGAATGCTGCATTAGCGATCCCGCAGATACCGCCCGGTCACACGCTGGCCACGAATGCAGGGCGATTGGCCACGGTGGCTATTCCGGCTGTTGTCGCGGCACCGTAGTGTTGAGGCTGATGATACCCACAAGAGGCAACACCATGGATTCAGCCGCATTGAACAAGCAGGCCATTGCCTGCGCCAAGCACTATATGGGGAAAACCGCCTGGCCGACAATGTTACTGACCGCCGCCGTGGTAGCCGCCTTCGTTGCCACGCTTGCCCTGTTCGCCAGTGGTTCCCTGCCCGCCTGGGGCGCCTGTCTGCTGGTCGCGGCACTGACGTATATGTCCTACACCCCATTGCATGAGGCGGCCCACGGCAACATCCATGGAAATAACGACAGACATAAATGGGTCAATGACCTGTGCGGGTATCTGGTGGCGCCGATCATCGCCATCCCCTATGCCTCACACCGCATCGAACATTTCACCCATCATCGCTTTACCAACCAGCCGGACAAGGACCCGGATTTCATTATCAGCGGAATGCAGAGCGGGCCCCTTGGCTTTCTGGCAGCCGGACTGCGATTTCAGTGGGTGCAGAATACCTTTTTTGTGCAGCACAGCTGGGGCAGTGCATCACTGAAAGAAAAGCTGATTTACAGCGCCGAGCTGGTGGTCTCGCTGGGCTGGCGCATTGCCTTTCTGGCCATGGTAGACCAGCCCGGCACCGTGGCGGTGATTCTGCTTGGCTACTATCTCGGCGGCCTTTTCACGGCCTACTGGTTTGCCTATCGCCCGCACCACCCCTACAAGGTCAGCGAACGTTACCGCAATACCAACAGCCTGATCATGCCACGCTGGATGAAACCGCTGGAGTGGTTCTGGCTGGGACAAAACCTGCATTCCATCCATCACCTGTTCCCGCGAGTGCCCTTTTACCGTTATCACGCCCTGCATCGGGACATCGCGCCGATTCTTCAGGCCCAGGGCACGCCAATCATCGGCATATTTTCCCGTTTGCCGGTCGCACCCTCAAACGCCACTGAGCAGATGCCTGCGGATTGAGCCTGCACAGTCCGGCACGTCTCAAACAAGCGGACTGCCAATAAAAAAGGGCCGGATTTCCCGGCCCTTTTTTTCTGCGGTCATCGGCGTCAAGACGCTGAATCCGACGCCACCGTACCGGCTTCCCGCTCGGTTTCAGTGAGGTGCTTGGGGTTATCATCGGAAACCTTGCCCACCCACAGGGGGTGCGGCTCAGCCTGACGGATCCGCTTGCGGAACTGGCGCCGCACCACCCACAGGCAGGCTGCCACCGCCAGCAACAACAGATTCACCAGACGGTTATCCGCTTCCAGCCAGGCATGGCTGCCTTCCAGCACAGTCTGCAACAGGGGAATGGCCAGGTAACAGAATGGTGCCATACGCAGCATCTGACTACTGAACCGCAACGGCGACGCGCGCAGACTCCAGGCCACCAGCAATACCAGGATAACGGCAAACACCCCCCGTTCCGCCACGGCCACCAGGCCCGCCAGCGGGGTATGGGGTAACAGCTTGCTGGCCAGGAAACTGAAGGCAATGCCGATCACCACGCCGGCACAAACGCCCAGGGTCAGACGCAACAGAAAGGCCGATGAGCGCCCGGGACCGGTGCGGTCCGAGCGACGCTCACACCAGAGAATGTTGCCGGAGACAAACAGCAAGGAGCCCAGCAACCCCAGGGCGAAGTACAGCAGTTTCACCAGCAAGCCCCCGTAGTCACCGAAGTGCAGGGAGTAAACCGGCGACAAGCTGGCAAAGTTGAAACTGCGCTGCTCTGGCGCAATCACCCGTAACGGTCCCAGGGTCGGATCCAGAACCACGTGGGCATGGTGCCCCAGATACCCGGGCACGGAGCCGGCCACATCGATCCAACCAGCGGCATCGCCGTAGCCGCGAATTTCCAGCCAGTCCACGGTCAGATCCGGAAGTTCATTGCGGGCCGCGGACAACACGTCTTCCATCAACGGCATGGTCACGGTGTCGCCCTGGCTGTCCACCGCCGGCCATACTTCTGTCTCTTCCGTGATGACCCCGCGCAACTGGGGGCCGAACACCAGCGCCCCCAACAGCACCGCCACCACGGTGAACATGCCCATGGCGGCCCCGGTCACCGACATGATCAGGTGAAACGGAAAGCTGATGATGCCGATCACGTTATGCAGGTTTTTCCAGTAACGACGCATGTTGCCCTCGTGCTTGAGGGCAAAGAATTCCTTGCGGATTTTCGGCCAGTGGATCAGCAACCCGCTGAACAGGGCGACCCCGTACATCACCGAGATCAGGCCCATGAAGGTCATGCCGATATTGATCGGCCAGCCCGGATTGGGAATGCCAAGGGCAAAATGCAACTCGTTGATGAAATCCGCCAGGGCCGAGCGGGGCACGTCTTCGCGGACTCCCTCGGCATTGAAGTCCGTGGCATGGGCAGTGACCCAGTCGCCCTCCGAGGACTCGAACCACATGACCCCCGGATCTTCCGCATCCGGCAGCAGGTACAACCGCTTGCGGGCATCCGGATACTGACCGGTGACCTGTTCCAGCAACCCGTCCATGCCCATGGGCACAGAGGCCGGATCCCCGTAGTGGGCCTCCTGCCAATGATGCAGTTCATGATGAAACACATTGATGGCACCGGCGAAAAACGCCACAAACAGTGCCAGACCACTGACCATGCCTACCCAGGCATGGAGATCGACCATCCGGCGCAAACGCTCACCCTTCATGCACCGACTCCATATAGCGGGGTGGCCTGAAGGGCCAGCCAGGCGGCCAGATTCGCCACCCCCAGCGCCACCAGAATCGGTTTGGCCTTCGCCGGCAGCGCCACCAGCAGCACCAGCAACATCCACAGCAGCACGGCGGCAACCAACTGCAGCACCAGCCACTCCTGCCACGGCATCGGCAGAGCCGCCGCCAGCAGGCCGATCAGCATCAGGGACAGGGGGAGACTGAGCACGGTGCCCAGGGCATATCTCATCCGCGCACCCTCCGCTGGAAGCTGTCGCGGTAATGACCGGCCATCAACGGCAACAGCATCGCCGGCAGGACAAACACCCAGAGCGCCACAAAGAGCCCTACGCCTACCCCCAGACTGAGTATCCACAGCGCCGTGGCAGCAGCCAGCAGCAATACAGCCAGCAGGCGCACCATGGCTGGTAGCGGTTGCTTAAGCCAGCGCTGCTGGCGATCACTGAGATAAAAAAGGACAACGCTGGCCAGGGAGGCCAGAACGGCAAACCACATGGGAGAAGAACCCTGAAATACTGATAATGGTTCTCATTTAATACCAGTCTGCCGGGGCGCGTCAAACGGTACGGCTCGCGCCCTCGTCGCGCAGCGGCAACAGCTGCTGGGTGGCTTCGCTGAGTCTGGCCGTGGACAACTGATTCCAGTCCACCGCATCCCGGTCGGGCATCCACACATCCCGGAACGCCGCAGCATCCGCCAGGGCCATTTCCGGGGTCAGCATGGCCACGCCGTGATGATCACCGGCAATACCGCCGGCCTGTCTCACCGCCACCCACCAGGCCGGCGGTCGCCAGCGCAGGGCAACACCCGGCAAATTACAGCTCAGCTCTTTTTCCGACACACAACACTCCAGCAAGGTATCACGCTGGGCACTGAGCCCCTGGCGCCAGAGGACCGAGCCGGCCACCATCACCAGGGAGGGAAAGGCCCGCAGCAAGGCTCGGCAACGATCCACCTCGTCCAGTTCTTCACCCAGGATGACCTTGAAGAAAACCGGGCGGGGCGGTGCCACCTGCTTGATGACCCCCGCTTCCAGCCAGCGCAGCGCCACATCCAGAGCCTGATCTTCTTCCCCGGGCAATAATTGCTTCAGGTCTGACAGGGCAAATACCCGAGGCAAGCTTTCCAGTGCCGGAGCCAGTCGATTCGCAGCCAACATCAACGATCCACCTGATTGGCCAGTGGCAACTGCAGGCCCAGCCATTGGCGCACCGTCATTACCCGATAGAGGATATGGCAGATGGCCGTGAGCCGGCGCGGCTCAGGCAGCCCGCATCGCCGCAGGGCCGCCACTTCCTCCAGCTGATGCTGCAGCAGGCTGATTTCCCGGCTACGACTATCGGTGGGGCGTTGGTACTGGGCCAGTCGCACGGTGAGCAACTGCCCTTGCATATCCTCCTCCAACGCCGCGTAGGCACGCTCAATCAGGCTGTGACTGGTGAGATGACGCAACATCCCGGAAGAATGGCGCCGCCGTCCACCCCGCCGAACCGGACTGACAAACATCGCCAGCAAGTCCACCAGACGGTGCAACAGAGGCAACCAGGACGCCCCCCTGCGGGTGGCATGCAGGTACCACCACCAGGCACGCAAGCGGCCGATGTCCTGACGCAGCATCCGCACCCTGGCGTAATGTCGCCCCTCACCACTGGAGGCATAGCTGGCGCGATACACCGCCAGATACTCACCCAGCGCCTGAAGGCGATGCTCCACGGCGGTAAGTGCCAACTCCTGCTGACGCCAACGATCCGTTTCCGACTGGCTTGCCATACCCGAAACTCCTGCAACTGCTACTGCTTAATATGCACTGCAACTCATAAACCCGGTTCCGGCACACGCATTCGACGGCCAAAACCCGGCAGGATCACTCTAGCGGCGGGCCGGTGCTATCCACAGTGGAATTTCGTTTTGCCTCGTTGCCGTTTGTATCTTGCTGCTACCGGATGGTTGCCTGAATTTGCACTGTAAGATATCGCCTACCGGTATGTACGCTGATATCCTAGCCAGATCATCGCTTTTCTTGCAGGACCTCCATTGCCCACCCGCCCTTTCGCTGCCCTGCTTTTCGTAATCGCCAGTCTTGCCCACAGCCATCCCGGCGGCCTGGACAGCCAGGG